>JAKFYA010000290.1 GCA_021731095.1 Acidobacteriota bacterium
GGCATCGTGGCCGAGACGGCGGACCGGGTCGCCGTGATGTACGCCGGCCAGGTGGTGGAGTATGGCGACGTGCGCGCCATCTTCCGCTCGCCCTTCCATCCCTACACGGCCGGCCTGCAGGCTTCGCTGCCACGCCTCGGCGTCCATCAGGATCGTCTCCGGGTCATTCCCGGCAACGTGCCGAATCCGGCGCACTTCCCGGAGGGCTGCCGCTTCCGTCCCCGGTGCGGCGTGGCGCTCCCCGCGTGCCTGGCCGAGCAGACGCTGGCCCCCTACGCTGATGGCCATCTGGCCCGATGCCTGCGGTCTGGCGACATTGCCAGCGGTGCACTGGCGCTGGAGCGGGCATGACCTCCGACACCACACCGCTCCTGGAGGTGACGGACCTCCGCAAGCACTTCCCGATCCGCTCCGGTCTCCTGGGGCGTGTGACCGGGCACGTCCGCGCCGTGGACGGCATCTCCTTCTCCGTGCAGCCGGGGGAAGTGTTGGGGCTGGTGGGCGAGAGTGGCTGTGGCAAGACCACCGCCGGGCGTTGCATCCTGCGCCTCATCGAGCCGACCTCCGGGCAGGTGCGCTTCGACGGGCGCGAGGTCACCACGCTGTCCCGCCGTGAACTCCGGTCGCTGCGGCGTGACATGCAGATCGTGTTTCAGGACCCCTACTCCAGCCTGAACCCACGCCAGACGGTCGGCTCCATGCTGCGCGAGGTCCTCAGCGTGCATGGCCTCGCCACCGGCCAGGCCGCACGGACCCGGGTTGCGGACCTGCTGCGCATGGTCGGGATGTCGCCACACCACATCAGCCGCTACCCGCACGAGTTCTCGGGAGGGCAGCGCCAGCGCATCGGCATTGCGCGCGCCCTGGCGGTGGGTCCGAAGCTGATCGTCGCCGACGAACCGATTTCCGCGCTCGATGTCTCCATCCAGGCGCAGGTCATCAACCTGCTGCGCGATCTGCAGCAGCAGATGTCGCTGACCTATGTCTTCATCGCACACAACCTGTCGGTCGTCGAGCACATCAGCGACCGTGTGGCGGTGATGTATCTCGGCCGTATCGTGGAACTGGCGCCGAGCCGCGCGCTCTACCAGCGCCCGAGCCATCCGTACACCGTGTCCCTGCTCTCGGCCATTCCGCAGCCAGACCCGGACCGGGTCCACAAGCGCATCGTGCTGGCGGGTGATGTTCCGAGCCCGGCCAACCCGCCGTCGGGTTGCCGGTTCCATCCACGCTGCTTCATGGCGACAGACCGCTGCCGCGTCGAGGACCCTCCGCTCCTTGAGATTGCGCCCGGGCACGCCACGGCGTGTCACTTCCCGGACGAGGTCCGGGCCCGCGCATCGACATTGTTGTAGCGGACACAATTGGCGCACGACGGGCGCCTGAGCGATGGCTAGAATCGTACGCACATGGCCTACTCGCTCACCGTCAACGGAAAGACGTCGCGCGTCGATGTACCGGCGGACATGCCGCTGCTCTGGGTCCTGCGCGACGTGCTCAACCTCAAGGGCACCAAGTTCGGCTGCGGGATTGGCCAGTGCGGCGCCTGCACGGTGCATCTGAACGGCAAACCGGTCCGCGCCTGCCAGACACGCATCGCCGCCGCAGACAACGCGAAGGTCACCACGCTCGAAGGGCTGTCGCCCGATGGCTCACACCCGTTGCAGGTGGCCTGGCGCGCGCTTGATGTGCCGCAGTGCGGCTACTGCCAGGCCGGGCAGCTCATGTCGGCCGCCGCGCTGCTGGCGACCACCCCGCACCCGACCGACGCAGACATCGACCGGGCCATGAACGGCAACCTCTGCCGGTGTGGCACCTATCTGCGCATCAGGAAAGCCATTCATCAGGCCGCCGGCACGCTGGCGCCATCCAGCAAGGCGGGTGCATAGCGATGACCACCGCACCCCTGTCACGGCGCGCGTTCCTGCATCTCACCGCTGCGGCTGGCGGTGGCCTCATGGCGGCCGCTCGGCTCGAACCCCTGCACACCCTGCACACCCTGCTCGCGCAGGCGCCGGCTGGCGATGCCACGGTGTTCCTGGCCCACGCGTTCATCCGCGTCAGCCCGGACAACGTGGTGACCATCATCGCCAAGAATCCCGAGATCGGTCAGGGCATCAAGACGTCGCTCCCGATGCTCATCGCCGAGGAACTGGGCGTCTCGTGGGACGCCATCCGGCTTGAACAGGCCGACCTGGATGAGACACGGTACGGCCGGCAGAATGCCGGCGGCAGCACCGCCACCCCGACCAATTACGATCCGCTCCGCCGCGTGGGCGCCGCGCTGAAACAGGCGTTCCTGCAGGCAGCGGCGCAGACCTGGGGCGTGCCCGTGTCGGAGTGCGACAGCGCGCTGGCGGTGGTGACCCATCGTCCGTCGGGCCGCACGCTCACCTACGGAGCCCTCTCCGCGAAGGCCGCGTCGCTTCCCCCCATCGACCTCGCCACGGTCACGCTGAAGTCGCCATCGACCTTCACCATCGTCGGCACGCCGAAGGCCGGCGTCGACAACGCGGCCATCGTCACGGGCAAGCCAACCTACGGGATCGACTTCACGCTGCCGGGGATGCTCTGGGCGGTGTATGTGAAGAGCCCCGTCTACGGCGCCGAGGCCGTGAGCGTCAATGCGGCGGCCGTGAAGGCCCTGCCCGGCGTCCGGCACGTGCTGACCATCACGGGCACGAAGGACCTTCGTGGCCTGATGCCTGGCGTAGCCATCGTGGCCGACAGCTGGTGGCAGGCCCACTCCGCCCGCACGCAGCTCAAGGTGACGTGGGCGGACTCGCCCACCGCTCAACAGAGCAGCGTGGCCTTCGCCACGAAGGCGCGCGAACTGGCCACGGCCACGCCAGCCCTGCCGCTGCGGGTGGACGGCAACGTCGCCGCCGCGCTGGCCCAGCCTGGTGTGAAGACCGTCGAGGCCAGCTACAGCTATCCGTTCCTGTCACACGCCCCGCTCGAGCCGCAGAACTGCACCGCCCACTACAGGAACGGCGCGCTCGAAATCTGGGCGCCGACGCAGACCCCGCAAGGCGGCAAGCAACTGGTGTCCGACGTCCTCGGCATTCCCATGGACCGGATCACGCTGCACATCCTCCGGTCGGGTGGTGGCTTCGGCCGCCGACTCACCAACGACTACATGGCCGAGGCCTCGGCCATCTCGAAGGAACTCGGGGTTCCCGTGAAGGTGATCTGGACGCGCGAGGACGACATGCGTCACGACCACTACCGTCCGGGCGGCTTCCACAACCTGACCGGTGGCGTGGACGCGACGGGCCGGCTGGTCGCCTGGAAGAATCACTTCATCAGCTACGGGAACCACGCCGCCGGCATTCAGGGGTTCACCAACTCGGGCAACATCAATGGCGTCGAGTTTCCAGCGCGCTTCGTGCCGAACTTCGACTTCCAGACCACGATGATCCCGATGGGCATTCCCACCGGCGCCATGCGGGCGCCGCGCTCGAATGCCTTCGCGTTCGTGTTCCAGTCGTTCCTCGACGAGCTGGCGGCGGCCGCCGGCAAAGATCCGCTCCAGTTCCGCCTCGAGCTGCTGTCCTCCCCCGCCATGCCGGAACCAGCGCAGGGCGGCGACGGCTTCCGGGCCGAGCGGATGCGCGGCGTGCTCGAAGCCGTCCGCACCCGGTCGGGCTGGGGAACCGGCTCCCTGCCGTCGGGCACGGCGCGCGGGGTGGCGTTCCAGTTCAGCCATCGCGGCTACTTCGCGGCCGTAGCCGAAGTGTCTGTCTCGGCAGACAAGCGCGTGCGCGTCCGGAAAGTCTGGGTGGTCGGTGACATCGGCAGCCAGATCGTGAACCCGAGTGCCGCCATCCACCAGGCCCAGGGCGCGGTCATCGAAGGCATGAGCCACCTGATGAACTGGGAAATCACCTTCGAGGGTGGCCACGCCGTCCAGGGCAACTTCGACGCCTACCAGCCGACACGGCTGATGCAGGCGCCACCCGAGGTGGACGTGCACTTCCTTCTGACCGCCAATCCACCCACCGGACTTGGTGAGCCCGCGCTGCCGCCGACCATTCCGGCCATCACCAACGCCATCGCGGCCGCCACGGGCCAGCGGGTGCGCGACCTTCCGCTGGTCAAGAGCGGGTATCGCTGGGCCTGACGGCCGGCGCGGGACCGCAAATGCCCGAAGACCCGACCCATTCGGTCGGGTTACAATGCTTGCGGTCCACCATCAACTCTTGAGGAGCGTTCGGATGAAAACGATTGGCGACAAGCTGGAGGCATTCACGGTCGTCGGGGTCAAGCCCGGCTTCAATGAACATGAAGAGAAGGGCGTGTCCGCCTTCGAGACCATCACCGAGGCCAGCTTCCCCGGAAAGTGGAAGATCATCTACTTCTACCCGAAGGATTTCACCTTCGTCTGCCCGACCGAGATTGTGGGCTTCGACAAGCTGTCCAAGGACTTCGCGGACCGCGATGCCGTGCTGCTCGGCGGCTCGGGCGACAACGAATTCTGCAAGCTGGCCTGGCGCCGTGAACACAAGGACCTGAACCGGCTGAACCACTACAGCTTCGGCGACGTGACCGGTTCGCTCATCGACCAGCTGGGCGTGCGCGACAAGTCCGCGGGCGTGGCCCTGCGCGCCACCTTCATCGTGGATCCGGACAACACCATCCAGCACGTGTCGGTGAACAGCCTGAACGTCGGCCGCTCGCCGGAAGAGATTCTCCGCATTCTCGACGGCCTGCAGACCGACGAACTCTGTCCCTGCAACCGCTCGGTGGGCGGCGCCACCCTGTGAGCACGTTCGACTTCCTCGGCCCGATCAAGGAGCAGATCCCTGATTGGGCCAAGGACATCCGGCTCAATCTCGACTCGGTGATTGGACGGTCCAGCCTCGCGCCCGAGGATGCCCTCGGCGCGGCGCTGGCCGCCGCCTACGCCTCGCGGTGCCAGCCGCTGGTGGAGGCCTTCCGCGCCCAACTGCCGGAGGCCATAGCCAATGGCGCCCTGTCAGCCGCTGCGCTGATGGGGATGAACACCGTCTGGTATCCGTTTGTCGAGATGGCGGGGGATCCGGAACTGAAGACGCAGCGGGCCGAGCTGCGGATGAATGCCTATGCCACCTCGGGCGGCATCGAGAAGCTGAAGTTCGAGGCGTTCGCCCTGTCGGCCGCCATCGTCGGCAAGTGCCACTTCTGTGTGGAGTCGCACTACACGCTGCTGAAGGAGCACGGCCTGTCCGTACAGCAGCTGCGCGACATCGGCCGCATCGCCGCCGTCGTCCACGCCGCCTCGCAGGTCTTCGCCAGCCGCTAGGCGCCGGGCGGCGCCTGCATTCCGATTGGGTATGCGGGCGCGGCCGTCAGGGCCGCACCCGCCATCCCCACAGTTCCGCTAGATGACGCCAGCCTTGAGGCTGAAGGCCTTCGTCGTGGCGTCCTGCTCGCGGTACTTGTTGTGGCAGGCGGCACACGCGCCGCCCACTTCCTTCGCGGCCGCACCGACAGCCGCGGCGTCCGCCGCGCCAAGCGCCTTGTCGAGCACGTCCATCTTGGCCACGGTGTCCTTGGCCAGCTGCAACGCGTCGTCCTTCTTGTTCACGACCCAGAATTCCTGGCTCGCCGTGACATAGGCCTTGGTCTTGGCCAGCTCGGTCTTGGCGTCGGCAAAGGCGTTCGAACCGACGGCCTTGAACACGGCGCCGAACGAGGCGCCGATGCCCTTCATGCACTTGTCGAGCATCTCGGGCGTATCCACCTTCGTCTGGGCATGGACCACTGAACCCGTCCAGATTGCGGCCAGCAGCGCCGCACTTGTCAGAAACCGTCGCATAGCTCTTCCTCCATCTCTCGAGAACCGACGCATTACCGGGCCGAACCGTCCGAAGACGGCATCCTCGCATACTCTGCCTCGCGGCGCACGCTGCGGCAGCACACCGAGCGCGTGTCCCGTCTACCCGGCAACAGGCAGTTCGGCGACGTGCTCCTGCCACACGGGCAGCGTGACCGTGAACGTCGTGCCGACACCGGGTGTACTGGAGACCGCAATGCCACCGCCCAGACCTTCGATGATCTGCTTGACCACGGGCAGCCCCAGGCCGGTGCCCTTGGTCGGGGCTTTGGTGGTGAAGTACGGCTGGAAGATCTGCTCGAGCTTCTCTGCGGGAATGCCGGAGCCGTTGTCCTGAATGACCAGCTCCACGCCGTCTGGCGTGGTCATGGACACGCGGATGCCCACCTGCTTGACCGGGCGGATCACCTCGTCCAGCGCATCCACGGCATTCCCGACCAGGTTCACCAGCACCTGCTCGATCCGTGTCCTGGTCGCGCAGACCGCCAGCGGAGCCGGGGGCAGATCGAGCATCACATCCACATACCGGGTGCGGCGGGCGGCGTGCAGCATCTCGACCGTGTCGCGCACCACCTGGCACAGCTCCAGACGCCCCGGTTCTTCACGATCCGGCCGCCCGAGGGACAGCAACTGGCGGGCGTGCACCGCCACGTGCGATTCCACGCGGCGCAGGCGTTCAATGTCCTTGTCGCCCGCCGCCGTTCCCTTCCTGGCCGCCTCCACGATGGCTGTCGTCGCGGCCGTCAGGATCATCGACATGTTGTTCAGTTCGTGCCCGGTCGCTCCGGCCAGCGTGCCGGCCGTGGCCAGCCGGTCCACGCGCAGGAGATGGTTCTTGAGCCGCTCCAGTTCGGTTTCCAGCTCGACTTCGTGCGCCGCATGCATGCGGCGGATCTCGTCATTGCGCTCCACCAGCAACTCGCCCTCCCGGACCGCCTGCCAGTAGACGTCGAACTGCTGCGTGGTCTGCAACACCAGGAATCCGGCGTAGGTACTGAAGATGAGCGCCAGGGTCAGGCCCTGCCCGGTGCCGCTTGTGGCCAGCAGGACCGCGGCGGGCGCCAGCAGGGTGAGGAGATAGCGTCGGGCCAGTGCGAGGTCGGGCGCCAGTGAGGTTGACGCGCCGGCGGCCAGCCCGGAGCTGCAGAAGAGAGTCAGCCACATCGGCCACTGCC
>JAKFYA010000255.1 GCA_021731095.1 Acidobacteriota bacterium
AGCGCGGCGGCAGGCGCATGAGTGGCCATCGAAATGCTGGCCACTCATGCGCCTGCCGCCGCGCTGATGCTGGCCTTGCAGGCCACCGCGCTCGATTGTCCGGGGCTGCCTCCGGCCCTGATGGCGTCGCTGCGGGCGGGGCAGCAGGTGGCAGCGCTCGAGCTGTCGTCCGACGAGATGCCACGCTGGGAAGCGGGCCGTGTGAGCGGGACGGCATCGTGGGTGGCACCGGTGATGACGGATGGCGTGGCACTGCTGGCGGCACGTCGCGTGGGTCCAGCGGGCGAGGCGGTGGAGGCCTGCCTGGTGTCGCTGGCAGATGCCGGCCTGCAGATGCGGGTGGAGCAGGCAGACGGGGTGCCAGGGCTGCCGTGCGCGACGCTGATGCTGTCCGCTGTGGAGGCGCTGCCTCTGGGTGCGCCGGAGCCGGTGATGGCCGGTGCGCGACTGCGGATCGCGGCCGTGGGGCTCGGCGTGGGGGCGCGGGCGGTGGCCGAAGCGCTGTCGGCTGTGCGGGCCAAGGGCGGCCACGATGCCGAGGCTCAGACGGTCCAGGGCCTGCTGGCGGATGCCGCTACGGAACTGGAGGCCGCTCGCCTGCTGACCAGGTCCACTGCGGCGATGGTGCCAGTGTCCCTGATGCATGCGTCGGCGGCCAAGCTGGCGGCGACGGCGGCGGCCATCGGGGCCGTGGAGCGGGCGACGCAAGTCGTTGGCGTCGACAGCTTCCGGGCCGGCCATGTCCTGGCGCGCCTGGCCAGGGACGTGCGGGCGCTGGAGCTGTTTGCCGGCCGCACCGAGGCGCTGAGAGCCGCGGTGGGCGCCGACCTGTTGCCTCCCGGTACCGTCATCGACCTCCAGGTGCGCTAGCGCGGTTCAGGCGGCGACGGCATAACCCAGGGCCGCGATGCGCTCGCGGATGCTGTCCAGTGAGGTACGCGTCGGGTCAAAACGCACCTCCACCGCGCTGGCGGCATGTGAGGCGGTCACCGCCTCCACCCCTGGCAGCTGTCCAAGAACGCGGATCACCGCACCTTCACAGCCTCCGCAGGTCATTCCCGTCACGTGCAGATGTACAGTTTCTGACATGGGCTCCCCCCGTTCCGGTTCGTCTCTCGTTGTTATAGCACTCCGGCCCCTCATCGCCGGCCTGGTCATGGGCCTGTCGCTCGCCGGGTGCCTGTCGCGTCCGGTGAGGCTTGTTCCGGAGCTGACGCCGGGAGGGCTGTCCGTGGTCGGCTCCTATGTGCTGCCGCCGGTGAAGGCGGGTGAGCCGTGGCCGCAGGAGCTGTCCGGGGCCTGGCTCGACCCGGCCACGCAGGAACTCTTCGTGGTCAGCGATGAGGATCCCGGCGGAGCCATGATGACGATGCGGCTGACCGTCGAGCCTGCGGTGACACTGGCGCCTGTGCGCGTCGTCACGGTTGAAGCGCCGGTGGCCGGGCGCACGCTGGACCTCGAAGGCGTGGCGCCCGCAGCGGGAGCGCACCTGTTCGTCTCGTCCGAGGGGGAAGAGGTGAGTCCAGGTGTCGCGGTGCCCGGCATCCTCGAGGTGACGCGCGACGGCCGCCTGGTGCGGCGGCACCCGATCCCCTCGGCCTGGGCTGGCATGCGGGTCAACCTGGGGCTTGAGGCGCTGTCGACTTCACCGGATCGGCAGTGGCTGTTCGCCGCCAGCGAGGGGCCGTTCTCGCAGGATGGCCCGCTCTCGGACTTCGATGCCGGTGGGGTCTCCCGGGTGCTGGCGCGGGACCTCCGGACCGGTCGCACGCGCGAGTATGCCTATCGCGTCGAACCGGTGCCCCGGTGGTCGGATCGACCCGCGGTGGGCGAGAATGGCATCTCCGACCTGCTGGCCCTGTCGGCCGATGAGCTGCTGATCCTGGAGCGCGCCTATGTCAGCGAGCCCGGCCCGGGTGGACGCTCTGGCAACACCGTTCGCATCTACCGCGTGCGCCTGGACGCCGCGGCCGAGGTGACCGGGCGATGGTCGCTCCGGGCCGAGCCGCCCGCGGCCGTCCTGCGGAAGACGCTCGTGCTCGACATGGCGAGCGTGGCTCCGCGCCTGGTGGAACGGCTGCAGGGGCTGGAGAACTTCGAGGCGCTGTTCTTCGGCCCGCGCCTGAAGGACGGGAGGTACACGTTGGTGCTGATGAGCGACAACAATGGTGGCCGGAATCAGGTGACGGGTGTGGTCGTGCTGGCCTGGGGGCCGTCCACTGGGGCGGACCCGTCTCGGGTGCTACCATCGGCGGCAGGGGTGCCATGACCTGGAGAGTACCGACCGCCATAGCCGTGCTCGTCCTCCTGCTGTGCCAGGCCGGCAGTCTGGCCGCTCCGCAGACGCCTGACGGGACGCCCACCTTCCGGGCCGGGATCAATTTCGTCCGCGTGGACGTCATCGTCACGGACAAGAAAGGCGAGCCGGCCGGAGACCTCACTCGTGAGGACTTCGACGTCTTCGAGGACAACATTCCCCAGAAGGTCGAGCAGTTCAAGCTGATCCGCGTCGACGGGAACTCCAGGACCGGCGATGCGCCGGTGGGCGAAATCCGCAGCGCCGCGGACGAGGAGCGCGAACTGGCTCGTGACGATGTCCGGCTGTTCGTGATCTTCTTCGACGACTATCACACACGCGAGATCAGCGCGCTCAGCGTGAAGCGGTCACTCATCCAGTTCGTCCAGAATCAGGTCGGGCCACGCGACCTGGTGGCGCTGATGTATCCGCTCACGCCGCTCGACGCCATTTCCTTCACGCGCAATCAGGCCTCCATCATTTCGGCCATCAACAACTTCGCCGGGCGCAAGTATCGGTACGAACCGCGGAACATGTTCGAGGAGAAGTACGCGCACTACCCGACCGAAGAGGTGGAGCGCATCCGCAACCAGGTCGTGATGACGGCGCTCCGTGGGCTGGTCACGCGACTGGGCGGCCTGCGGGAGGGCCGGAAGGCCATCCTGTTCGTGAGTGAGGGGCTGGGATCGTCCTTGCCGTCCCAGATGCGGTTCGCCGACGCGCTGTCGCCCATTCCACTGACGACCCGACCCGATGGTCCGTTCGAGGACACGACCACGTTCTTCAACCAGGGCGATCTCCTCCGGCAGATGAGCGATGTGGTCGATGCCGCGAACCGGAACAACGCGGCGTTCTATCCGATTGATCCGCGTGGCCTTGCCGTCAGCGAATTCCAGATTGACGAGGTGGCGTCTCCGGCGGCGGACCGCCGCATTCTGCAGGAGACGATGGACAACCTGCGCTACCTGGCAGAGGAGACGGATGGGCGCGCCATCGTCGGACGCAACGATCTCATCAAGGGGCTGACGCAGATGGTGCGCGACTCGAGCGCCTATTACATGCTCGGCTACAACTCCTCGCAGGCGCCCGAAGACGGCAAGTTCCATGCAATCTCGGTCCGGCTGTCCGCCCGGGCCAGGGCTCGCGGCCTGCAGGTGCGAACGAGAAAAGGCTATCTCGCGCCGACGCGTGCCGATGTACTGCGGGCGACCGTCCCGGCCAAGCCGTCCGCTCCGGCGCCGGTGCTGCAGGCGTTGGCAAACATGGTCCAGCCGACAGCGGCGACTCTCTTCATCCGAAGCTGGGTGGGGCTGTCTCGCGGGTAGGCCGGCCGGACGCGCGTGACCTATGTGTGGGAGCCATTGCCGGCCGTGCCCGGAGTCCGACGCGAGCGTGCGGGCCAGGTGGCGGTGCTGGCCGCGACCAGTGGCGGTGATCTGCTCTATCGGGGCAAAGCGCCTGCGCGAGGGGCCGACCTGGCTGCTGGTAACGCCGGCAGCAACGCCCCGCAGGGGGGCAGCGTCTCCTTCGAGGTGCCACCCGGGACCCTGCAGTTGCGGGTGTCCGTAGAAGCCGCAGGGGGTGGCGTGCTGGACACCGAGCAGCGTGAAGTCGTGGTGCCGGATCTGGCTTCAGGCCTCGTGCCGATGAGCACGCCGCGGATTTACCGCGCCCGTACCGTCCGTGATGCGCAGGCGCTGGCGCAGGACGGGGCAGCCGTGCCGACGGTCAGCCGCGAGTTCTCGCGCACGGAGCGCCTGCTGGTGCGGTGGGAGGTCCTGGAAGGCAACCCGACCGCATCGCTGCTGAACCGCGCAGGACAGAAGATGGCCGACGTGCCGGTGGTGCCGGCTGTTGCGGGCGGCACGCATCAGCTTGAACTGGCGCTGGCGCCGCTGGCGGCCGGCGAGTACGTGCTGGAACTCAGACCACAGGCGGGCGAGCCGGTGCTGATCGCCTTTCGCGTCGGCCCCTAGCTGACGCCGGCCTACGCGTACATCCCGCGCAGCTTGGTCACCGCCGCCACCCGGGAGATGGCCACGATGTAGGCGGCTGTGCGCAGGTCGGTGGTGTACTTGACGGAGGTGGCCAGCACGGCGGCGAAGGCCTCGCGCATCTTCTGGTCGAGCCGCTGATTCACTTCGGCTTCGGTCCAGAAGTAGCCATACCGGTCCTGCACCCATTCGAAGTAGGACGTGGTCACGCCGCCCGAGTTGGCCAGGATGTCCGGCACCACGAACACGCCACGCGCATGCAGAATCTTCTGGGCTTCCGGTGTTGTCGGACCGTTGGCCCCTTCAGCCAGGATCTTCGCGCGGATACGCGGCGCGTTCTCCGCAGTAATCTGGTTCTCGAGCGCGGCCGGAATCAGCACATCCACGTCGAGCCCGAACAGGTCGTCGTTGGAGAGCGGTTCTCCGCCAGGAAAGCCATCGATGGTCTTGTGTTCGGCTGCGTAGGCCAGCATCCTGTCGATGTCGAGGCCAGCCTTGTTGTAGACGCCGCCTTTCCAGTCCGTCACGGCGACGACCTTTGCGCCGGTCTGCGACAGCAGGTGGGCCGACACCGAGCCGACGTTGCCGAACCCCTGGACCGCGATGGTCAGCGTGTCGGGATTGAGGCCCAGGTGAGCGGCTGCTTCGCGCGTGACGACCATCACGCCCCGTCCGGTGGCCTCGCGGCGTCCCAGGGAACCACCCATCTCGACCGGCTTGCCCGTGACCACCGCCGTTTCGGTGTGACCCACATGCATGCTGTAGGTGTCCATCACCCACGCCATGATCTGGTCATTGGTGTTGACGTCGGGTGCCGGCACGTCCTTCTCCGGGCCGATGAGGTCGACGATCTCCGCGACATACCGGCGCGTCAGCGCCTCCAGTTCCCGCCGCGACATCTTCGTGGGGTCGCAGATGATGCCGCCCTTGGCGCCCCCGAAGGGCACGTGCGCCACCGCGCACTTCCAGGTCATCCAGGCGGCCAGCGCCGTGACTTCGTCCAGTGAGACGTTGGGGTGGTAGCGGATCCCCCCTTTGGCTGGCCCCAGGGTGATGTTGTACTGGACACGATATCCGGTGAACACTTCAATCTCGCCGTTGTCCATCTGGACGGGACAGGAGACGACCACCTGACGCCTGGGGTGAGTCAGGATGCGCCAGATGCCGGGGTCGAGTTTCAGCAGACGCGCCGCGCCGTCGAACTCCTGCAGCATTGCGTCGAAGATTGCGCCATGTTCCGCCATGGCCGTCACGCTAGCCCGGTCAACGTCGCAAGTCAATTGCGCGGCGCATCCCCTGCAGTGCGGCCAAACGCTATAATGGCGCGGACCAGTGGGGGATCATGACTGCCAAAATCCGAGTTGTCATCGCTAAACCGGGCCTGGATGGCCATGACCGTGGTGCCAAGGTCATCGCGCGCGCGTTGCGTGACGCCGGCATGGAGGTGATCTATACAGGCCTCCGCCAGACACCCGAACAGATCGTGTCGGCCGCCGAGCAGGAGGATGCCAGTGTGATCGGACTTTCCATCCTCTCTGGCGCCCATCTGCACATCTGCCCGCGGATCATGACGCTCCTGCAGGAACGTGGGCTGCAGGATGTGCAGGTGGTCGTGGGGGGCATCATTCCTGACGAGGACGTTCCGGCGCTGAACAGCATCGGTATTGCCGGTGTCTTCCAGCCTGGCACGCCGATGCGGGACATCGTCGCGTTCATCCAGAGCCACGCCGCTGCCGCGGCACCGTCCGCCTGAGAGTCTGATGTCTACGACCCGCACTCTGCTGCTCGCCGACGACAGCCCGACGATTCACCGCGTCGTCGAACTGACCTTCGCGGGTCAGGACATGCAGGTCATCACGGCGGACGATGGCGAGCAGGCCATCGCGCTCATCCGCAGTCACCGTCCCGACATCGTCCTCGCGGACATCGGCATGCCCAAGAAGACCGGGTATGAAGTGGCCGAGTTCGTCAAGCAGACGGCTGAGTTCGCGCATATTCCGGTGTTGCTGCTGGCTGGTGCGTTCGACCCGGTTGATGACCTGCGCGTCGAACAGACCGGTTGCGATGGTGTTCTGGTCAAGCCCTTCGAACCGCGGCACGTGATCGACCGCGTGCGCGAGTTGCTCGATGGCGTGCAGGGTAGCCCGACCACAGCCGCCCCGGCGGTGCCCCGTCCCGTAGAGCGTCTGGCGCCGCCCCTTGACCTGGGCGGAATAGAGGTGCCGGCCGGCCGGCCGCTTCGCCTGATCTCCACGCCGACGCGTGGCGAAGAAGAGTTCACGTCGGCCGAGAACCGGTCCCACGCGGATCTCACCGAAGCGCATGGCATGTCGCTCGACGACTACTTCGACAAACTCGATGCGGCGTTTGAAGGGCGGGTCGCCGACATTCCCGCGACATCACCCGTCGATCCCAGAGCCCTCGACGTGGCGTCCGACGCGACTCTGTCGCCCCAACCGTGGACCGACGTGCCGGACGCGCCAGATTTCGATGTGTTCGACCTGCCACCGCTGGGAGTGGGGCCTGAGCCTGGCGAGATGCCCACCAACGGCCACGCCAGTGATGTCACCGTGGAGGTGGATGTCCCGGTGATCGACGGAGAGGTACGGACGGTACCGCCGGCTGACGATCCGTTCGCCTTCGATCTGGAAGACCTTCGCCGCCTGGCGAGTGGTCCGCACGTCGTGATGCCGA
>JAKFYA010000007.1 GCA_021731095.1 Acidobacteriota bacterium
AATCCGGCGTAGGTACTGAAGATGAGCGCCAGGGTCAGGCCCTGCCCGGTGCCGCTTGTGGCCGGCAGGGCCGCGGCGGGCGCCAGCAGGGTGAGGAGATAGCGTCGGGCCAGTGCGAGGTCGGGCGCCAGTGAGGTTGACGCGCCGGCGGCCAGCCCGGAGCTGCAGAAGAGAGTCAGCCACATCGGCCACTGCCAGGGGTAGAGCCTGATGGTGAGGCAGAGGAAGAGGCTCCAGATCGTGGCGGCCAGCAGGGCGCCAATACCGAAGGCCACTCCGCGGGTCGCGGCTTTCGACGCCCCCAGCCTGCGCAACTCGCGAATGGCGTACAGCCGCCAGATGCCCACCAGCATGGCCGCGCCGATGAAGCCGCCCGCCAGCAGCGGGTGGTCCTGCATGTAGGGCGTGGTCAGGAGAATGAGCAGGAGCAGCAGCTCGTAGGCGAGCACGCCCGAGACGGCCCGGTCGGCCATGTCCCGCGCCGTTCGCCCGGCGTGCCACTGCTGCCGCTCTGGCGACAGGCCGTCGTACCACTGCCGGACAAAGAATGCCCGCGACGATGCCACCGATCGGCCTGGGCCATCCAGCATCACGCCACGGCGAAGAGCCCTCAGGAGCGGGTGCACGCCGTCAATCTTACATATTTGCGCGACAGGCGCGTGGACGTGACGCGAGCGCGTATGCAACCCGGTCGAGCGACTCGGTCACCAGCGCGTGCCAGGGCCCGCCGGCCAGCGCGTCCATGGCCGCCGTCGCCTCAGCCTGCCCGGGGAAAAGCCCGTACACGGTCGACCCGCTGCCGGTCATGGCCGCCACACCTGCGCCCGCCTGTCGCAGGGCCTCGCACATCTGGTCGATCTCCGGGTGCCGCCGTGCGACGGGCCCCTCGAGGTCGTTGACCATGCGCGACGCACGGACGGGCCACGTCCCCGGCATGGTCTGCTCTGGTCGTGCGATCAACGTGCCGGCAGACGCATCGCTGTCGTACCAGCGGTAGGCCTCGCGGCTCGACACGCCGAACGCCGGAATCAACAGGACCACCCACTGGCGCGGCAGGTCGGCCAGTGGATAGATCTCCTCCCCGCGCCCCAGGCCCAGGGCCGTGCCGCCCTCCAGGAAGAACGGCACGTCGCTGCCAAGCGTTCCCGCCACCTCGGACAACGCAGAGGGGTGGAGGCCAGGTTCCCAGAGCTGGTTCAGGGCCAGCAACGCCGCGGCCGCATCACCACTGCCCCCGCCCAGCCCGGCCTCCATGGGAATGCGCTTCTCAAGGCGCACCAGCACGTCGACCGGCTCACCCGGGCGCCGCAAGGCGTGCCAGAGCCGCGATGCCGCTTTCCAGATGAGGTTGGACCCGTCCAGCGGCACGCCGGGCACGTCACATTCAAGGGCGAAGGGGCCTGGCCGTGGCACCACGGTCAGGACGTCATGCAGGGCCAGCGCCTGGAACACGGTCCGCAGCTCGTGAAAGCCGTCGGGCCTGGTCCCCAGCATCCGGAGGTCGAGGTTGATCTTGGCGTGGGCGCGAATGGTGACGGCGTTCATGACGCCCCTTTCAGCGGCGCCGTGTCCCGCAGGTCGTCAAGCGAGAGCCGGCGCCACCCGTCAGGGATGGCCAACGTGAAGACGTCGGGGGAGAGAGGCACATTGGTTTCGAGTTGCCCTGGCCGGAGCAGCAGGTCCACGGCGTCGCGGTCGGGCCTGCCAGCCCGGCGCAGATGCACGGCCGCCGGGAAGGCACCAGGCCACTCGGCGTACGCGATCTCCCACCCGTCTCGCGTGGCTGCACGCAGGCGCCACCCGGCACCGCTTCTGGTCAACTGCAACACCGACCCGCCTTCCAGGACCAGACGGGCGTGGCGCGCATCCAGCAGGGTGCCCGACACGGCCCGTGGCGACGCCTCAACACACCCCGTGAGGATGGCCAGCAGGTCCGATGGCGAGAGCGGCACCCCGGCCAGCGCGCCCAGCACGTCGTCAGGAGGCACCCCGGTCAGGGCGGCCCGTTCACGCGGCAGGAGCAGCGTGGCCAGGCCGGCGCGCGCCACCATCAGGAATACCGGCGCACCGAACGGCGCCACGCCCTCAAGGCGCATGGCGTCTGGCAGGGCGAAGCCAGCGACAGCCCGGCCGCGGACGCGCTGTCCGCCCGAGCGTCCCGAGAGCGCCAGTTCGCCCGTGAAGGTGGTCACGCCAATGCAGGAGCGCGTGACCGACGCATGCAGGCCGGCCAGATCCGGCACCGGGGTCCCCGGCGCCGTGGAGAGCGGTCCCCGCGTGGCGCAGCCGGCAAGCAGCGCCAGCAGCGGGACACCCAGCGCCCGGAGGCGCGCGCGCCTACTTGGCCTTGCCGCGCGCATCACGGAGCTTGCGCTCGATCGCGACGCGATCGATGTCGCTGCCATCCCCGCCGAGCGCCTTGGTCCACGCCATGATCGCCTCGCGGTAGCGTCCCAGTCTGGCCAGGACATCGCCGTAGTGATCCTGCACCACCGAGTTCTGAGGCAAGGCGTCAGAGGCCTTCGACAGGTGCGTGTCGGCATCTGCCAGGTCCCCGCGCTTGAACAGCGCCCAGCCGAGGCTGTCGAGGTAGGACGGGTTGTCGGCGTCGGTCTTGAGCGCACGGGTGATGAGGTCGATGGCCTCGTCCAGACGGCGTCCACGCTCGGCCAGCATGTACCCCAGATAGTTGAGCGCCGGTCCATTGTCCGGCTGGGCCGCGAGCACCTGCCGGAACGCCTGCTCGGCATCGACGTCTCGTTTGGCCTCGGCCAGGATGGCTCCACGCCGGAACGTCAGCGCGGTCTTGTCTGGAAACCGCTGGGCGGCACGATCGAGCAGCTTGAGGCCATCGTCGGCACGGCCACCATTGCCGTAGAGTTCGGCCAGCGTGAGATAGGACTCCATCTCCTCGGGCTTGCTCGCAATGGCCGTTTCGAGCAGGGCGTAGGCCGCCGGCTTCGACCCGCCGAGAAAGAGGGCCCGCGCCTGCAGGTAGGTGAACCGCAGGTCATCGCCGTTGCGCGTGCGCGCGGCCTCTGCCAGCGTGGCGGCCTCGGTGAACCGCCTGGCGCTGACGTGCGCCTGAATCAGATAGGCATCAATCGCGACCCCACTGTCTGGCGCCAGCGCCTTGGCCCGGGTCAGGGTCTCGATCGACTTGTCCCAGTTCCCCATCGCCTGGTACGCGCCACTGAGCATGGTCAGCAGGTTGAGGGTGTTGTCGGTGCGGGTCGCGGACGCGCTGGTCAGCGGTTCGAGCAGGTCGACCACATCCTTGTAGCGCCGGCTCTGGGCCAGCACCTGTGCCAGCGCGAAGGACCCGGACACACTCTTCGGGTCGGCGGCCAGAATGGCGCGCGCGGCCCGTTCGGCCGCAAAGACATCTCCGGTGCGACGGTACGCCTGCGACTGCAGATACAGCGCACCGGTATCCCTGGCGTTGCGCTCGATGAGCGTGGCCAGCACCGTCAGGGCACGCGTGGGCGCGTCAGGCGACGGCAGGGCCAGCAGCGCCGCGGCATACCGCATCTGCGCTTCGCGGCTGCCCGGATTGGACGCCGCCAGCCGACCGAAGAGGGCTGCGGCCTCCTGACCACGACCGGCCCGTTCATACATCTGGGCCAGCGTGAGGCCCACGCGCGGGTCGGTCTGGGCCGCGGGCTCCAGCACCTCCATCGCCTCGTCGGGCCGCTCAGATGCGGCAAGCGCCTGCGCCAGCGTGATGCGCGCCTGCACGATATAGGGCTGCTCCTCGACCACCCGCCGCAGAACCTCGATGGCCTTCGGCAGCGCGTTGGTGAAGAGATAGAGTCGGCCCAGCGTCAACTGCAACTGGACATCCGTCGCGCCTGACGGGAGGGCCATCACCTTTTCCAGGTGGCCCACCGCCTCGCGCATCCGCTCGGCCGTGCCGCCCAGCAGCAGCCCAAGCACCCGGTGTGCTTCGACACACTCCGGGTCCAGGGCCAGTGCGGCCCTGGCGGCGGCTTCGGCCTCCTGCGGCTGGTTGCCGCGCATATGGAAGGCCGCAATTTCAGCGCGGATCTCGGCGGACTTCGGAGCCGCTGCCGCGGCCCGCTCATAGGCGTCGAGCGCGGCTTTGCCATCGCCGGCTTTCTCGAGGCGCAAGGCGGTGATGAACTCGAAGTAGGGGTCGGACGTCTGCGCGGATGATGCCAGTGGCAATCCGAGCGCGAGTACACCGGCCAGACAAAGCACCCGCACTGGAGGGGCAGACATCGCGGTCAGTCTACCCCAAGATGCTATAGTTCCAGTGAGTTCCACCGCCCCTGGAGGGCCTGATGCCGGTCGACGCCGAACTGCTTGAAATCCTCGCCTGTCCGAATTGCAAGACGCCGGTCCATCTGGTCAAGGATGGTGCGGCGCTCAAATGCAACACGTGCCACCGCGTCTACCCGGTCCGAGACGACATCCCCGTGATGCTCGTCGACGAAGCGACGGTGGAGCAGGACTAGTGCCGCGCGTTCGGGTGGCTCATCGGGCATGACCGCCATCCCGTTCAGCCTTACCGGGGTCCGCACAGGCACCAGCGGCCTGGAGCGCACCGCCTGGGCGTTGCTGGTGGCCGCCGTCGCAGCGGTCCAGCTCTCGACTTCCATCTCACAGGGCCTGCTGGTCGGTGCCTTCCTCGCCTGGGGCGGGATGCTGGCGCGCCGGACCCTCCGCTTCGAAGCACCTCCGTACTTCCTTCCGATGCTCGTCTACGTCGGGTTCACGCTGCTCTCCTGCGTGTTCTCGATCGATCCGGCCCGCAGCCTGGATCGCGCCCGGCAACTCTCGTGGTTCCTGGCCGTGCCGGTCGTCTACTCGCTGGCCCGCGGACCGAGGGCCTCGCGGATGATGACCGTCATCCTGTCCGTCGGCGCGCTCAGCGCCACCTTCGGCATCGTCCAGTTTGCCGTGCTCCACTACGACTCGCTGGGCCAGCGCCCGGTGGGGACGCTGTCGCACTGGATGACGTATTCGGGTCAGCTGATGCTGGTCCTCTGCGCGGTGGGCGGCCGGCTGATCTTCTCGGACAAGGGGCGCATCTGGCCGGCGCTGGTGGCGCCGGCCCTGCTGGTGGCGCTGGAGCTGACCCTGACGCGCAGCGCGTGGGTTGGCGTGTCGGTCGCCGTCGGCATGCTGCTGATGATGCGGGACCTGCGCCTGGCGGCTGGTCTGCCCGTGGTCGGCGCGCTCATCTTCGCGCTGGCACCCGACACGGTGGCCAGCCGGATGCTGTCGACCTTCGACATGCAGGATGCCACCAACCGCGACCGGGTGGCGATGTCGCGCGCGGGCCTGGCCATCATCGCGGAGCACCCGCTCACGGGTGCCGGCCCGAACATGATTCCCACGGTCTACCCGAAGTACCGCACGACGGACGCGGTGCGCATGAACACGCCCCATCTGCACAACAACCTCGTGCAGATTGCCGCCGAGCGCGGGCTGCCGGCGCTGGCGGCGTGGCTCTGGTTCATTGGCGCCCTGGTGCTGCACCTGGCGCGGTTGCTCCGCTCCGGCTCGCGGGTGCTGGCCGCCACCGCCATCGCGTGCGTCGGCGCCATGCTGACGGCCGGGCTCTTCGAGTACAACTTCGGCGACTCGGAGTTTCTGATGCTCTTCCTGGTGATGGTCACCCTGCCCTCGGCCGAGCGGCAGGACGCACCCGTCGACGCCGACGCGTAAGTCAGGCGCCGACGGTGCCGCGCCGGGCTGCGGCCTCGGCCAGCGACGCGCGGGTCGCCTCGAAGACGGCATCCACCGGCACGCCGGCCATGCCCACCCCGCGCACCGTGCGGTGGTGCGCGCCGAGGGGCACATAGATCTCCCAATCCACGCGACCGAGCAGGGCCACGACCGGTGTGCCCACGGCAGCCGTCACATGCATCGGCCCGGTGTCGTTGGACACCAGCACCGTGAGGCGTTGTGCCGCCGCAGCAAACTGCGGCATCGGCAGCATGTCCGCCAGGATCGTCGAGGCCGGAAAGCCGAGTTGCACCGGGTCACGGACGGCCTCTTCTTCAGGGCCGGTGAACACCGCCGCGCGCACCCCGCATTCGCGTTCGAGCCGATGCGCCAGCGCCGCGAACCGCTCCATGGGCCATCGCCGCCGGGGATCACCCGCGCCGCAGAAGAAACCCACCAGTGGCGTCCCGGGCGGGTGAGCGGCACGGGCCAGCGCCTGGTCGAACGGCACCCGGTCCGCGTCGCGTGGCTGCAGGGGAAAGGTGTTCGGCCCATCGCAGCCAAGCACACGCACCACGTCCAGCAGCCGGTCGGTGATGTGGCGATTCTCGGTGTCGATGGGGGGACGCGGCCGGACGTTGGACAGGAAGTCCAGCGACCGTCGGGGCCTGCGACCGAACAGGCGCGCGGGCGCGCCGGACGCCCAGCCGAGCAGGTTGGTTTCCTGCAGGCTCTGCAGGTCGATGACGAGGTCGAACCGGCGACGGCGCACGTCCCGCACCAGCGCCACCAGTTGTCTGAGGGCCCAGAGGCGCGGGCCGTCGCGGAGCGCGACACGATCGACGGGCATGCAGTCGTCGATGAACCCGGCCAGTTCGACAATCGAGCGGCCGGGTTTGCCCACCAGCGCCGTGATCCGGGCTGAGGGGAACCGCATCCGGAGGGCGTGGAACGCGGGCAGGCTCAGCACCACATCGCCGAGCTGCCCGAATTCGATCACGAGGATATTGCGATAGTCGGACCGCATCATCCGTCGAGGCGCGACTGCCGCACCCTGCGCTAGTGACGGAAGTGGCGTCGGCCCGTGAAGACCATCGCCAGACCGTGCTCGTCTGCGGCCGCGATGACCTCTGCGTCACGCACCGACCCACCGGGCTGTACCACCGCCGTCGCGCCGGCTGCGGCTACGGCATCGAGGCCATCACGGAACGGGAAGAACGCGTCCGAGGCTGCGACCGAGCCGGTCAGCAGGTTCGCGGCCACCGC
>JAKFYA010000431.1 GCA_021731095.1 Acidobacteriota bacterium
AGGGACCTTCCGCACCCGGTCACGCTGTGGGTGATGCCTCTGGCCGCAGTGCCTCCAACCTTGAGCAGCCGTCCGGAGTTGCTGGATTTGCTGGCCAGGCCCGGGTCCGTGCACATCAGCGTGCCGATGTGGGAACTGCCCGTGCTGCCGTCGGCCTGGGTGGCCACCTCCGAGCTGTTTGACGGCCTGCTGGCGTTGTCGGACTTCATTGCCGACACCCTGCGCCGGCATGTCCGGGTGCCGGTCATCGACGGCCGGATGCCTCTCCAGATGCCCGGTGAGGTCGTGCCGGATCGGGCACGCTTCGGGCTGGAACCGGACCAGGTGGTCTTCATCCTGTCGTTCGATCCCCACAGCGATCCGTCGAGAAAGAATCCATTCGCCGCCATCGATGCCTTCGAGCGGGCCTTCGGGCCGAACCCGGTGCGCGAGCGGTTGGTGATCAAGGTGAACCAGCCCAAGACCACCGCGGGGCCCCACCCGATCCTGAAGGATCTTCGGGCGCGGTGCGCCGGGAGGCCCGGCTTCAGGATTCTCGATGAGAACCTGACCTATCCCGAGACCATGCAGCTCTACGCCAGTTGCGACGTGCTGGTCTCGCTGCACCGGTCCGAGGGGCTGGGTCTGGGACCGATGGAGGCCATGGCCCTGGGCAAACCGGTCGTGGCCACGGGATGGTCCGGCAACATGTCGTTCATGGACGCGTCCAGCGCGTGCCTGGTCGGGTATGACTTTGTCCCCGTGACGGCCACGCTGCCGGAATATCAGCGGGCGGTCATCGGCAAGGGCGTGAAGTGGGCGGAGCCCCGTGTGCAGGACGCCGTCATCGCGATGCGGCAACTGGCCGGTCGTGCGGAGATGCGGGCCACCATAGGGGCTGCCGCCCGTGCTGCCATGCAGCAGTACCAGGCGGAGGCCCGCCAGGTCAGGTTCGTCGGGGCGCTACGGAGTCTGGCCCGGGAGGCCGTCTCGGGCAGCGACGGCTGGGCGGCCAATGAGGCCGCGCGGCGAACCCAGCTCGAGGTGATTGGCAGGTCCGTGCCGCATCCCGCCATCCAGGCCGTCCGGCAGTGGCTGTACCGGTGGGTGCTCTGGCGCCTGCCGTTCCGACGGGGCGTCAGGCGCGCCTGAGTTCCTGCTCGATGACTTGCAGCAGGCGTGGCGCCGCGCTTTCCACGGTGTGGTGTGCACGCATCTGGCTGGCCGCCGCCGCCCCCGCCCGGTTTCGCACGTCGGCGTTCGTCAGCCACAGGCCAATCTGGTCGGCCATGGCCGTGGTGTCCAGGTAGGGCACGGCTCTTCCGGCGTCTGGCTCGACAAATTCAGGCATGCCACCGGCGCCGGAGAAGCACACCGTCGGCACCCCATATGCGGCCGCCTCCAGGCACACCAGCGGGAAGGGATCTTCCCGGGACACCAGGGCAAACACGTCCAGCGCCTTGAAGTACTCCAGCGGGGTGTTGACGGCGCCTATGAAGTGCACCCGCCCAGACAGGCCGCGCTCGGTCACTTCGCGCATGAGCGCGTTGTGCCCCGGAGACCCAGGGGGGGCGCCACCCACCCACAGGAAGTGCGCATCCTGCTCAGGCCATCGGGCCATGAACGCCTCGGCGACCTGGACAAACAGGTCTGGCGCCTTCCGGGAGTCGGTCGTGCCGGACCCACCCACGAGAGGCGTGGCCGGGGAGAGGCCCAACCGGGCTCTGACACTGACGCGTGCTGCCGCCAGGTCTTCAGGCGTGACCGCTGGCACATCCACGAATTCGTGGATGACCTCTATCTGCGGAGGGGCTACGCCGTAGGCCACCAGCGAATCCCTGACCGCACCGGCGCAGGCGACATAGCGGTGCGTGTGTGCCAGCACGTCGGCCAGATTTTCGGGGCCATGCGCCTGGATGGTGTTCGCCAGCTCGTGGACGTGCGTCACGATGGGGCGTCCATTGATGGCCAGCGCGCGAATCAGTTGACCGTTGGTGATGGTGTTGGCGTAGATGAGGCTGCTGCCCGAGGACAGCTCCTCCAGCCGCTTCCGCCGGCGCCAGCGGTCCATCCAGTGTCCGACGCCAGGCTGCCACGTGGGCAGCACCTCGGTGGTGCAGACCGAGGCGAACTCGGGCACCAGCTCGCCGCCATGGCGCAACAGCAGGGCCACGCGAAGGTTGCTGTGGCGGGTCAGCCACCTGATGAAGCTGAGCAACAGCAGGGGAGCGCCGGTTCGGGCGGCGTCGTGACCCACGAACAGGACATCACCGCGATTCATCCGCGGCTGTCCCCAACTGCACAGGAAGCGCACTGTGGCACGCTGCTAGAATAGGCCCAGGAGCCCCCCTTGTGAGCAGTTCGCTGGCCAGACTGATCGCCCTGTATCTGCCGCAATTTCATCCCATTCCAGAGAACGACGCGTGGTGGGGCACCGGCTTTACGGAGTGGACCAACACGGCCAAGGCTACGCCGCTCTTCCGTGGCCACTACCAGCCGCACGTCCCCGCCGATCTGGGATTCTACGACCTTCGCTGCCCGGAGTCTCGTACGGCCCAGGCCGACCTGGCCCGGCAGTACGGCGTCGAGGCGTTCTGCTACTACCACTACTGGTTTGCCGGACGGCGGATCATCGAGCGCCCCTTCAACGACGTGCTGGCCTCGGGCGAGCCGGATTTCCCGTTCTGCCTGTGCTGGGCCAACCAGACCTGGAGCGGGATCTGGCACGGCAATCCCCGGAAAGTCCTGATTGAGCAGACCTACCCGGGACTCGACGACCATCGTCGCCACTTCGAATATCTCCTGACCGCGTTTCGCGACCCTCGCTATGTCCGGGTCGACGGCAAGCCGCTGCTGGCCGTGTACCAGCCGCTCGACATTCCTGATGTGGCGCGCGTCATGGCGTTCTGGCGGGATCTGGCCACGCAGGCCGGTCTTCCCGGCCTGCATCTGGTGGGCATGCGGAGCCACCAGACCGACTGGAATCCTGAAGCCGACGGCTTCGATGCCATGTGCACCGAAGGCCTTCCGGCACCGAGACCCTGGGTGTCCATGCGCACGCCCCTCAAGTGGGCGCAGCGCAAGCTGGCGGAACGGCAGGGCCGTCCCACCGTGTATCAGTACGGCGAGGTGATGGCCAACCTGGTGCCGCCCCAGCGACCTGGTGTGGTCAGCTATCCGACGGTCATTCCGAACTGGGACAACACGCCGCGAAGCGGAGCGCGGGGCATTGTGCTGCACGGGTCCACACCAGAGCTGTTTCGCGCACATGTCCGTCAGGCTCTCGATGCGCGTCGTGAGGTGCCGCCCGAGCGGAATCTGATCTTCATCAAGTCGTGGAACGAGTGGGCGGAAGGGAATCATCTGGAGCCGGACCTCAGGTTCGGGCGACAGTACCTCGAGGTCCTGCGCGAGGAGTGCGCCAGCCGCTAGTCGCCCCGCTCGAGTATGTGCAGTAGATACTGCCCATAGGAACTGGACGCCATGGCACGGCCGGCCTGCTCCAGTTGGGTCGCCGAGATGTAGCCCTGGCGATAGGCGATTTCTTCCAGACAGGCGATCATCAGACCCTGTCGCTCCTCGACTGCCTGTACAAAACTGGACGCCTGGGTCAGGGCCGCATGCGTGCCGGTGTCGAGCCAGGCAATGCCACGCGCCAGTCGCTCGACATGCAGTTGTCCCCGACGCAGGTACTCCAGGTTGACGTCCGTAATCTCCAGCTCGCCCCTGGGCGATGGGGTGAGGCCTGCGGCGATGTCGAGCACCTGATTGTCGTAGAAGTACAGCCCCGTGACCGCATACGAGGATCGTGGCCGCGCCGGCTTTTCCTCGAGGCCGATGGCGCGGCCTTCGGCATCGAATTCCACGACGCCGTAGCGTTCCGGGTCTCGCACCGCATACCCGAACACCGTGGCGCCGTTCTCGCGTGTGGCCGCCAGACGGAGATAGTCGGAGAAGTGCGCGCCGTAGAAAATGTTGTCGCCCAGCGCCAGTGCCACCCGGTCCGGACCGATGAACTCGCGTCCGATGATGAAGGCCTGGGCCAGGCCCTCCGGGCGCTCCTGCGCCGCATAGGTGAGGCGCAACCCCAGGTGAGACCCGTCCCCGAGCAGGCGGCGGAAGGCGTCCTGCTCGTGAGGCGTCGTGATCAGCAGGATGTCCTGGATGCCGGCCAGCATCAGCGCGGAGAGCGGGTAGTACACCATCGGCTTGTTGTAGATGGGCATCAGTTGCTTGCTGATGCCCAGCGTGACCGGGTGCAGGCGAGTGCCTGAGCCACCGGCGAGCACGATGCCTTTGGGAGTACCTGTGCGGGTCTGCGCGTCCATAGTCATGCTGCCTTGAGTCCCTGGCCCGATGGCCCTCCGGTCACGATGACCGCGCGTGTGCTGAGGGGCTCGGGAATTGTACCGGCAAACCGGCGGGGAAGCCCCCGGTCCGACAACAGCACAGCCTGCCAGAATCCGGCGCGCGGCGCTGTACGTATTCGGACGCACCGTCTGCCCAGTCCAACGGATACAATCGGGGACTGTCGGCCCGATGGCTCATGCCGTGCCGGCAGCCCAGACCCATGGAAGAACTGCGCAATCCAGGCATCGCGCCTGCCAGACGCCTGGCCATTCTTGGCGGCACCCCGGCCTTCGCAGAGCCCCTGCACGTAGGGCGTCCCAACATTGGCGACAAGGGCCAGTTCATGGCCCGGGTCAGCGACATACTCGACCTGCGCTGGCTGACCAACAACGGCCCTGTGGTGCGCGAGTTCGAGCAGCGCATTGCCGACCATGTCGGCGTCAAGCACTGCGTGGCCATGTGCAACGCCACGGTGGCGCTGGAGATCGCTTACAAGGCCGTCGGGTTTGCTGGCGAAGTGATCCTGCCCTCGTACACCTTCGTGGCGACCGCCCACGCCTTGCAGTGGCAAGGCATTACTCCCGTCTTTGCGGACATCGATCCGGCCACCCACAACATTGACCCCGCAGCGGTTGAGCGTCTGATTACGCCGCGCACCACAGGCATCGTCGGGGTGCATGTCTGGGGCCGTGCCTGCGACACCGAAGCACTTGCCGACATCGCCGCCCGTCATGGCCTGACGGTGGTGTACGACGCGGCGCATGCGTTCGGGTGTTCCCATCGTGGCCGCATGATTGGCAACTTCGGCGCCTGTGAAGTGTTCAGCTTTCACGCGACCAAGTTCGTGAACAGCTTCGAGGGCGGGGCGGTCGTGACCAACGACGACGCGCTGGCCGAACGGATGCGCCTGATGCGCAACTTCGGATTCATGGGCCTGGACCGTGTTGAGCACCTCGGAATGAACGGCAAGATGCCCGAGGTGTGCGCCGCAATGGGCCTGACGTCGCTCGACGCGATGGACGGGATTGTTGCGGCGAACCGACGCAATGCTGAGACGTACAGGAAGGCATTTCAGGACCTGCCTGGTATTGACTTGTGCCAATTCAGCGAAATCGAACGGCACAACCACCAGTATGTGGTGGCGGAAGTCGATGGCGACACTTGCCCCTTGACGCGGGATGAACTGATCGCGGTGCTGCATGCTGACAATGTGCGGGCGCGTCGATATTTCTGGCCCGGATGTCATGGGATGGAGCCATATCGGACTCTGCAGCCTGATGCTGGCGCCGGACTGCCTTGCACGCAGCGCGTCAGTGAGCGCGTGCTTGTCCTGCCGACGGGCCAAAGCATTGATTCTCAGACAGTTCAGACAGTCGTGAATATCATTCGGTCCGCCACCGAGTGCGCGGATGAGGTCCGGGCCGCGCTAACCCAGGCGGCGTCAGGTGGAGTCTCGCCGTGAATGAGGCGGACTGGCTGCAGGCCCTCATGGAGGGGTTCCAAGCCGAACGTGAGCACAGCACGTCCAGGGCCGTGTCCTCTGGTGAAGAACCGCTGGTCTCCGTTTGTGTCCCGACGTACCACCATCAGCCCTATCTCGCTGAGTGCCTCAACAGCGTCCTCGCCCAGAAGACAGATTTTCCGTTTGAGGTCATCCTCGGCGAAGACGAATCGAGTGATGGCACGCGTGAGCTGTGCCTGGAGTTTGCGGCGCGGTTCCCCGGCAGGTTGCGTCTGTTCCTGCGTGACCGCCGAAAGTCGCTGTATACCATCGGAAACCGCATGCGCTCGTTCAATGCGCAATGGACCAGATTGGCGGCACGTGGGCAGTACGTGGCCATGTGTGAGGGAGACGATGTCTGGACGGATCCCGGGAAACTGCAACGGCAGACGGACGTGATGAGGGCGGATTCACGAATTGCGATGACAGGGCATCCTGTGCTCGTTGGTGCCTCCGCCGACAGCCCTGACGTTCATCGGTATCCATCAGGTCAGAAGTCCTTCCTGAATGAGCTGGCAGATATTCTCCCCGAGAATTGGCTGGCGACTTGCTCGCTGATGATGACGCGTGAAGTAGCGCATGACCCCCTGTCCTGGGCCCGGGAGTTGTATTTTGGCGACTGGCCCATGCAAGTGGCTGCAGGCCAGCGTGGAAAGATTGCGTTCTTGCCCGAGACCATGGCCCTCTATCGTTCCCATGCGGGTGGCATCTGGTCCCCGATGAGCGAAGTGGAGAAGCGGCGAAGGATTCTTGTCTTCTTTGAAGCCCTGAAGGGTCAGGTCTCCGCCGAGATGTGGAACGCTGTGGTACGACCGGCCACAGCACGTACGCAGTTGAGAATTGCCGAAAAGCAGTATGAGTCTGGCAACTACGTAGGCGCCGTCGTGGCGATGGCGAGCGGAGTGGCTGTTGCGCCGTGGCCCATGTTCCGACGGTCTGCGCTTGGATTCGTGCGAGGGGCGGGGCGAGGTTGACCGGGCAGGGCACGACAGGGTTCCTGTTGTACTCAGGGGCCAATGACCGGGCAGTCTTGGCGCTGTGCCGGTCGTTTTCG
>JAKFYA010000334.1 GCA_021731095.1 Acidobacteriota bacterium
GGACCGCCGCCGCCGCCGGCCGCGCCGGTCCGTGTGGGTGGCAACATCAAGCCTCCGACGAAGACCAAGGACGTTCGGCCGGTGTATCCGTCCATCGCCCAGTCCGCCCGTGTGCAGGGCGTGGTCATCATCGAGGCGACGATTGGCCCGAGCGGTGCGGTGCAGGACACCCGCGTGCTCCGGTCGATTCCACTGCTGGACCAGGCCGCGATTGACGCGGTGAAGCAGTGGGTGTTCACGCCAACCCTGCTTAACGGCCAGCCGGTCCCCGTCATCATGACGGTGACGGTGCAGTTCACTCTCAGCTAGTCGGAGGCCCCGAGGCCTCCGCGGGTGCGGGGGAGGACGGCTTTCAGGAACGTTACTTTTTCTTTCGTCTATAAATAGACCCGGAGGTTGCAATGGAAGGCGGCGGACTGAATCTTGTTGAAATGTTCCAGTCGATGGGACCGGCTGCTATCGCGGTAGCTGTAATTCTCTTCATCATGTCGTTCATGTCGATTGGTATCGCCATCGAGCGTATCTACACGTTCGGCAAGGCGACCGGTCAGTCGAAGCTGTTCGCGCCCCAGGTGGCGAAGCACCTCAAGGATGGCCGTCTGAAGGAAGCCATCGCCCTCGCCGGCTCCAAGGATTACCGCTACAGCCACCTCGCGAAGGTTGTGCTGTCGGGTCTCCAGGAGTTCCAGTTCCAGAACGAGAATGGCGCGACCAACCGCGATGACGTTCTGGACGCGGCCCGTCGTGCGATTCAGCGCGCCTCTGCACTGACCACGTCGGACCTGAAGAAGGGCGTCAGCCTCCTGGCCACCATCGGCTCGACGGCTCCGTTCGTCGGTCTGCTTGGCACGGTCGTCGGCGTTATCAACGCCTTCGTGGGTATCGCGTCCACCGGCTCGGGTGGTATCGGCGCCGTCTCGGCCGGTATCGCTGAAGCGCTCGTGGAAACGGCGCTCGGTCTGTTCGTCGCCATCCCGGCCGTGTGGTTCTACAACTACCTGACGGGCCGTCTCGAGTACTTCAACGTCGAGATGGACAACTCCTCGTCCGAGCTGGTCGACTACTTCATCAGCAAGAAGGCGTAGCTTTCGCTGACTTGCAGACGGTTCGCCTGAGAGTTCCGCCCGGCCTGGCCTCTGGTCAGGCCGGCGGGCTCCTCCGGTTCACTGTCGGCGTGTAGCGGTTCGCAAACCGAAACGGAGTTTTGTCATGGCAATGGCAGTAGGTGGGGATCAGGGCGGTCCCAAGTCCGATATCAACGTCACCCCGCTCGTCGACGTCATGCTGGTGCTTCTCATCATCATGATGATCGTTGCGCCGATGTTGCAGAAGGGCGTTGACGTCCGGCTGCCCACGGCCACCAACAGCAGCGACAAGCCCGAAACGCAGGATCAGACCGTGCTGGCCGTCAAGGCCGACCGCACGGTGTACATCAATGCGGTTCAGGTGCCCATGTCTGACCTGCGGCGGAAGATGGACGAGGCAATGGAATCGAAGACCCAGAAGCTGGTCCTGATCAAGGCTGACGAGGATGCCCCGTACGGCACCGTCATGGAAGCCATGGACGAGCTGCGGGCCGGTGGCATTGAGGACATGGGCCTCATCACCGAAAAGAAGACCAAGGGAGGCAAGTAATGGCGGGTCGTCACAAGCACCATGGTGCTGACAAGGTCTTCAAGGGCAAGGACCTGCACGCCAATGCCGACATGAACATCACGCCGATGATCGACGTGCTGCTCGTGCTCCTGGTCATCTTCATGGCTGCGCTTCCGCTCTCCCAGAAGGGTATCGACATCAACCTTCCGGCCGAGACCAAGTCTGCTCAGCAGCAGAGCCCGGACGTGAGCCAGATCGTGCTGGAATACACGGCCGACAAGAAGATCGCCGTCAACAAGCAGGATGTCACCATCCAGGAACTCGAAGAGAAGCTCAAGACCATCTTCGAGGAACGGAAGGACAAGACGATGTTCATCTCTGGCGCGGGCACGCTCCGCTACGGCGATATCGTCGAAGTCATCGACGCGGCCAAGGGCGCTGGCGTTGAGAAGGTCGGCATCGTGACGGACGGCATGAAGAAGGGCGCAGCGGCCAACGCCGCGCAGTAGCGTCAGTCGTCGGACCGCGACAGTACAACGCAAAGGGCCGCCTTCGGGCGGCCCTTCTGCTGTACGGCAGTGTGGCGGCTGGCTACGTGGGCAGGTCCTGGTCGAGGAACCCTTCGATGAGGCGCAGGTGGCGCGCGGCATCAGGTCTGGCCTGCTCCCGTTCGCGCCAGGCTAGGCCCGTCTTGATGGCGCCGACAATCTCTCCGTGGCTGAAGGGCTTCACCACATAGGCCACCACACCAGGCCTCAGGGTGACAGAGGGGTCCATCTCGTTGAGTCCGGTGGCCATGATGACCGGCACGGTGGGGAAGCGCTCGCGAATGCGGTCCGCCAGCCAGATGCCGTCTGCGCCTGGCATCCGCACGTCGCAGATGGCGACATCGACGTGCGACCGATCCATCACCTGCAGGGCCACCTCGGCGTTTTCGGCCGAAAGTACGTTGTAACCCAGCCGCTGCACCCACTGGCTCAGTACGCGGCGCACGCCGTCGTCATCGTCCACGACCAGAATGGTGTGCTTGTCCTCGGCCATCGCTGTGTATCCCGCCTTGCCGGCCCCGCCGGAGTCTCTCGCCTCGGTCTTTGCGCCCGCCGGGGTAATCGGCACCTGCCCGCCAGAAGTCCACCGCGAGGTCTTCATTCTCCCACGAACTTGACCTGCTCCGAAGACCCGCCGACGGGCGATGGCCACACCGGAAAAGAAAAGGGCCGCGGCGCCCCCGGAAGGGGAACGCCACGGCCCTGTTGATGCGGGCTGACGCGGTGCGCTAGTTGAAGCTGTAGCGCAGGCTCAGCATCATCTGGTAGACGTCGCCGGTGGTGGCCGAGGTCTGGAACGTCTTGGTGATGAGCTGGTTGTTCACCGTGGCCAGACGGTAGGTGGCCCGTCCCTGGCTGTCCACGGCGGGGTTGGTCAGAATCTGGAGCTGCTGGTTGGTGTTCAGGGCAGCCACCGGACGCTGGGCGACGCCCCAGTCGCTGTTCAGAAGATTACCCACGTTCAGGATGTCCAGACGGAGCTGGAAGCCATTCCGGCGGCCAGCAATGTTGCGGAACAGGTCCTGGGTGATGGAGAGGTCGGCACTCTGGAAGATGGGCATCGCCAGGCCGTTACGCTCGGCGTAGCTGCCACGGTGCTTCTTCAGATAGCTGTCCTGCTGGATGTAGGCCTCGAACGCGGTGGCCTGTTCCTCCGGGGTGAAGGTGCGACCCGCAGCGGTGAAGGCGGAGAAGTTCATCTCCGAGGTGTTCTTCGGGATGTAGATGAGGTCGTTGGCCGCAACCGCGTCGCCGTTCATGTCGCCGGCAAACACGTAGCTGAGCCGCGACGAGGCGTTCACCGTGCTGTGGCGCGCCTCCCAGAAGAGCGACACCGACGTGGAGCCGAACTTCTTGTACTCCCGCTGGTAGTTCACCAGCGCGAACACACGGTGGCCTGGCGTCCACATCGACGTGCTGGCACCCGGGTTGTTCGGGTCGCTGGTGTGCGTGTTGCGGGCAAAGCTGGTTGCCGCGGTCGACTCCGGGTCCGACACCGACGTCGACTCGCCGTAGCTGTAGGCGCCGCGGACTGACAGGCCGAACGAGGTGCGCTTGGACAGCGTCTGCGCGAAGTTCCACGAGCGGCCCGTATTGCCGTTCATCAGCACGTAGGCAGCGGTCACCTGATTGCCGATGTCGTTGTTCAGTCGCACCACGCAGCCACCGGCCTGACCCGCAGCCGCGCACGCCGTGCCGGTCCAGCGGGGACGGGCGTCCACGCCAGTGAACGCGGACTGGGCCGCGGGCAGGTTGGCGTTGATGTAGTAGACGCCGTTCACGTCACGGGCGAACAGCAGTTCCGTGGTGCTGACCAGACCCCAGGGCAGCTTGCGGTCGAGAGCCACGTTGTTGCGCCACACCTGCGGGAACTTGAACCCCTCGTCGGTGACGTTCAGCGCGTAGCTGCGGGCGCCGCCGCCGGTCACGGTGGCCGGCTTGTAGCGGTCGGCATTCGGGGCGAACGGGAAGGCCGTGCCGGGCGTGAGGTTGATGCTCTCGCCAATCAGCACACCGGTGTTGCCGATCTGGTTGGAAATCCAGACGTAGGCCGGCCGGCCGCTGAACAGGCCCGAGCCGCCGCGGAGCTGCGTGGACTGGTCGCCGAAGACGTCCCAGTTCACGCCGACGCGGGGAGACCAGAGAACCTTCGCGCTCGGCATCGAGCCGGTGCTGTACTTCACGGCCGAGCCATCACGATCGCGGAACGTCAGGGCGTCCGCGTTCGGGTTGCTGTAGGCCGTGTTCTTGAAGGTGGACACGTCGGCACGCACACCACCCGTGACCGTGATGTTCTGGCGGGGACGCCATTCATCCTGGGCATAGGCGGCCGTGTACCAGACATCCAGCGGCTGGGCGGGCTTGGTGAGGTCCGGGATGTTGCTCCAGCGCACCTGGAAGGCGTTGGCCGTCACCGGCGAGGTGGTGCGGTTCGGGTTGGCCAGGTAGTCGTTGGCATCGGTGTAGAAGTCGGCCAGCGAGTTGTAGGCCCATGCGCCCTGCGGGCAGCAGCCGAAGAACGAGTTGTCCGAGTGGTACTTCTCGGCGTAGGCACCAAAAGTCAGCGAGTGCTTGTTGCCGTACTTGGTGAAGTTGTCCTGGAACTGGAGGGTCTTGTAGCTGAGCTCGTTGTTCACCGTAAAGGGCTCGAAGCCGAACGAGGTGTAGCTGACACCACCCTCGAGGATGTCGATGAACGGGAACAGCTTGCTCTTGTAGCCACGACCTTCGTCCTGGTAGGTGTAGCCGCCCTGGAAGCTGTTGGACATCGTGTCGCTGATCGTCGCGTTCCACTCGCCAATGCCAGACTGGATGTTCTCCTTGATCTGGTAGTTCGAGTTCTCGAAGGCCAGGAAGCTGGTGCTGTTGGTGGTGCGGCCGCGCAGCGCCGAGGTGGAGCTGGAGAGGCCGACGTCCGTGTAGGAGTCGAGGTAGTTGTAGCGGACGCTCAGCTTGTTCGACTTGCTGATGTTGTAGTCGCTGCGGAGCAGGAAGCGCTTGGCCGGCGTGTCCTTCGGGATGTTGTTGAAGCCGCCGGTCTCGTAGTCGAACTTCTGCTTGAGGAAGGCGCTCAGCGCCGTCAGGTCAGACTCGAGCACGCGGGTCACCTGGCCGCCCACGGCCTCGCCGCCCTTGTTGGCGCGGAAGTTCACCAGCGGACGGGTTTCCACCTGGTTCTCGTAGTTGCCGAAGACGAACAGCCTGTTCTTGACGATCGGGGCGCCGACATAGCCGCCGGTGTTGCGGAAGGTGAAGGTGCCCGGGTTCACCGTCTGGCCTTTGGCTTCGGTGCCGACGAAGTCCTGGTTGCGGAAGCGGTGATAGAAGGAGCCGGTCAGCTTGTTGGTGCCACTGCGGGTGACGGTGTTCACGCCGGCGCCGGTGAAGCTGCCCTGGCGGACGTCGAAGGGCGCCACGTTCACCTGCACCTGCTCGATGGCCTCAAGCGAGATAGGCGCGACGCCGGTGCGGTCGCCCGGCTGGCCGCCCAGGCCGAACGAGTTGTTGAAGCTCGAGCCGTCCACCGTGATGTTGTTCATCCGGTTGTCGGCGCCGGCGAAGTTGCTGCCGGAGGCCTGTGGCGTCAGACGCGTCACATCACCGATGCGGCCATTCAGCGTCGGGATGAGGGCGATTTCCGTGCGCGTCACCGAGGTGGCGGCGCCCGTGCGGCTGGAGCTGAACACCGGGTCGATGACCGCTGTCACCGTGACGTTCTCGGTGATGGAGATGGTCTTGACCGCGAAGTTCACATCCGCCGTGACGCCCAGCGAGACCGAGACCTCTTCACGGGTCTGCGGCTCGAACGCCGCGCCGCTGCCGCCACCGGTGTAGGCCACCGTCACCGTGTAGGGGCCGCCCACACGCATGCCAGGCATGGTGAAGCGTCCGTCAGCACGTGTGGTGGTCTCGTAGCTGGTGCCCGAGGGCAGGTGAATCGCGACCACGGTGGCGCCGGCGACCGGCTGCGACTGCGCGTTCGTGACCGTGCCGGCGAGCGCGCCCGTGGTGACGCCCTGTGCGTGCGCGCGGCCAGTTGGCCAGAGCAGCGCACACAGCGCGATCAGGCTGAACGTAATGAGACCGATCCGGACATTTCTCATCGCCGGGTTCCTCTCCCTGAGTTGGGTGTTGGGGTGCAAGACAAGGAACAAGCGTACTAGAACCACTGCGGGAGAGGATCAAAAAACCTGTAACAGGGCGGCAACATGTTTGTCTGTTTCCGGCGACGACTTCAGGGCGCCGTACACGGAAAATGGCCGGGCCGCAGCAGCGCTGCAACCCGGCCATCAGAGTTCGACCGTCTCGTTCGGGTAGAAACCCTACTAGCTGGCCTTCGCCGGAGCACCCGCGGCGTTCGCGGTCTTGGCCTTGCGGAGCGCCTCGGCCTTGTCGCGGAGCTCGTCGGCCTGCCGCAGCAGGGACGCCTGCTTGCCCGAATCCTTCTCCATGTTCGCCTGGAGGCGGAGGAGGAGGTTCTTGTAGACCAGGGCCTCGTCGTAGTCCGCCTTGATGGACAGCGCCTTGTCGACGTTGTCCACACCGGCCTGGACCATCTTCCGCTTGTCGGCTTCCGGCATGCGGAAGTCGCGGTAGGCCTTGTCCCAGTAGTAGGTCGAGATGGTGTAGAAGGCTTCCGGGTTCGTCGGTTCCTTCTCGGCGCGCTGCTGCAGCGCCTCGATGGTCTTCTCGAACTCGCCCTGGCGGTTGTAGTAGCCGGCCAGCTGCATGT
>JAKFYA010000455.1 GCA_021731095.1 Acidobacteriota bacterium
GACAGCTTGCAGAGCGCCATAGTGGCGTTCATTCAGGCGCCACGTGCGTTCAACCGGCAACCACAGTCGATCCATCTCGTCCAGCGCCAGCCAGAGGGTGCGGATAGCGCGTTTGAGCACCGAGCTGTAGGCGATGTCGAAGTCGAACCCGTCCGCTTTCAGGAGCTGGCCCGCGGCCCTCGCCTCGCCACGTCCCTTTTCGGTCAGGTCCACGTCCGTCCAGCCCGTGAACCGGTTCTCCTGATTCCAGGTGCTTTCACCGTGCCGCAGCAGTACCAGGCGATACATGACTAGGCCTTCGTTCCGAGCTGGCGAATGGCCGCGCGTCCTGCGTAGCGCCCGGCAGAGCCAAGCTCTTCCTCGATCCGGAGGAGCTGGTTGTACTTGGCCACACGGTCACTCCGGCTGGCCGACCCGGTCTTGATCTGACCTGCGCTGGTGCCCACGGCCAGATCGGCAATGGTGCTGTCTTCGGTTTCGCCCGACCGGTGCGAAATCACATTCGCGTAACCGGCCGACTTGGCCAGCGCGATGGCATCAAGTGTTTCCGAGACCGTGCCGATCTGGTTGAGCTTGACGAGCAGGGCATTGGCCACGCCTTCGTCGATGCCCTTCTTCAGAATCTCCGGGTTGGTGACGAACACATCGTCACCGACCAGCTGCACCCTGTCTCCGATGGCGCGCGTCAACGCGCTCCAGCCGGCCCAGTCGCCTTCGGCCACGCCATCCTCGATCGAGATGATCGGATACTGGCGCGTCCAGTCCGCGTACATTTCCACCATCTGATCAGCCGTCCGGGTGCCTTCGCCAGACTTCCGGAAGACATAGCTGCCCTTGTCCCAGAGCTCACTCGACGCCACGTCGAGCGCGACGTACACGTCGCCGCCCGCGGTGTAGCCGGCTTTGCCAATGGCCTCGAGGACCACGTCGACGGCTTCCTTGTTCGACTTCAGGCTTGGCGCAAAGCCACCCTCGTCGCCAACGCCGGTGGAGTGGCCAGCCTTCTTCAGGATGGCACGCAGGGCATGGAAGATCTCTGCGCCTGCGCGGAGCGCCTCGGCGAAGGTGGGCGCGCCCACCGGCATCACCATGAACTCCTGCAGGTCGACGCTGCTGTCTGCGTGCGCGCCGCCGTTGAGAATGTTCATCATCGGCACTGGCAGGAGGTACGGATCGTTGCCCGTCCGTCCGGACAGGGCACCGAGATGCGCGTAGAGCGGCAAGCCCGCCGCCACGGCCCCGGCGCGAGCGGCAGCCATCGATACGCCCAGCAGCGCGTTGGCGCCCAGGCGGCTCTTCATGGACGTACCGTCCAGTGCCACCAGCGCCGCATCCAGTGAGCGCTGATCGAATTCGCGACCCACCAGCGCCCCGGCAATCTCGCCGTTGACGTGCGCGACAGCCTTCGTGACGCCCTTCCCCAGATAGCGGCTCGTGTCGCCATCGCGTAGTTCCAGTGCCTCGCGTTCACCCGTGGACGCACCAGACGGGACGCCGGCGCGACCCGTGGCGCCGCCTCCCAGTTCGACCTCGACTTCGACGGTGGGGTTACCTCGCGAGTCGAGGATCTCGCGGCCGTGCACTCGGACGATCTGCATTCATGCCTCCGGAATAGATGGGTCTGCGCCGCGCCGATCCGCATCGGCCTCCGCGCGCAGCGCGTCCTGATCGATGGCGCCGATGAATGGCGTCTCTCCCGCGGTGACCACCACAAGTCCACCGTCGGTCACCGTGTGGCGCCGACGGTCTTCCTCGAGGTTGTAGCCAATGTGAGCCCCTCTCGGGAGCACGACGTCGCGGTCGATGATGGCCCGGCGAATCTTGGCGTGACGTCCCACGAGCACGCCGGGCATGAGAATGGACTGCTCGATGTCGCTGTAGCTGTGCACGCGAACGTGCGGACACAGGATGCTGCCACTGATTCGGCTGCCGGACACGATGCAGCCGCCAGAGATCACCGAGTCGAGGGCATGGCCGCACCGCACCCCTTCTTCGGCGAAGACGAACTTGGCGGGCGGGGCCTGTGGCTGGTAGGTCCGCAATGGCCAGTCCGGGTCGTAGAGATTGAATTCGGGATTGACCTGGCACAGGTCCATGCTGGCCTCGTAGTACGCGTCGAGTGTGCCGATGTCGCGCCAGTACTTCGCGGCCTTCTTGTTCTCGTCGTGGAACCGGTATGAATAGACACCGGCCCCGTCGATCAGCGAAGGAATGACGTCCTTGCCGAAATCGTGCGTGCTGCCCTGGAGCGCCGAGTCCTCGTGCAGGGCGCGCATCAGGACCTCTGACTTGAACAGGTAGATGCCCATCGATGCGAGCGTGGTGTCTGGCGCGTCCTTCAGGGCCACGGGATTCGCCGGCTTCTCCTGGAAGGCCACAATCCGGTCCTGCGCATTCACACCGACCACGCCGAACCGACGCGCCTCGGCCACGGGTACCTCGATGGTGGCCAGGGTCACATCCGCATCCGCATCCTGATGGAAGCGGAGCATTTTCGAGTAGTCCATCTTGTAGACGTGATCGCCTGACAGGATGAGGACGTGCCTGGGCTTTTCGCGGAGTACCGAGTAGAGGTTCTGGTAGACCGCGTCAGCGGTCCCGAGGTACCAGTTGTCGCCCACGCGCTTCTGTGGCGGCAGCATCTCGATAAACTCGCCAAGTTCCTCGGACACAATGTTCCAGCCCATCCGGATGTGACGGTTGAGCGATAGCGACTTGTACTGCGTGGCGATGAAGATGCGACGCAAGCCCGAGTTGATGCAATTGCTCAGGGTGAAGTCGACAATCCGGTAGGGTCCGCCGAAGTAGACGGCAGGTTTGGCGCGCTCTTTCGTCAGAGGGAACAGTCGCTCACCAGCTCCGCCCGCGAGAAGGATGACCAGAACGTCGTTGAGTGCCATGCCGGAAGCCGCCAGAAGGTGATGCGGTCAGGTGCGCGCAGCGTTCGGACAGAAGTGTCGCAACGCTAATAACATCATAATACGCGCGTTTGACTGGACCCCACCCCGGGTCTATCATCATCCATTCGGCACAGTCCCGGGCTCTGCCGACGTGTCGCTATCCATCCCCCGGAGAGGATTTGTCATGTTGATTCGTCGGGTTGCCGCCCTGTGCGTTGCCCTGGCGTTCGTTGCGGCGATGCCCGCGGCGGCGCAGGATAAGAAGAACCAGCCCAAGAAGCTGAGCAAGCAGGAGCAGCAGGATATTGCGGCCCTGGTGAAGATTGCTGATGCTGCCGGTCAGCCGCTGCCAACGGACTTCGCGAGCGCCTGGGTCGGCCAGCACTTCCTGAAGTCGTCTGACGGCAAGACCTTCGTGCCCTTCACGCTGCAGGTCGACCCCAAGGCCGTCCAGAGCGGTCTGTCCATGTATGTGCGCGCCGTGAAGAAGGGCGCCCCGCCCGCCGAGAAGGACAAGAAGGTCGAGTTCCCCTGGGACGACATCCAGTTCTTCGACGTGCCCGCGGACGGCCGTATCTCGCGCGCGCTGGCCGTGGCCGGCGGCGACTACGAGGTCCTGGTCGCCATCAAGGAGAAGTCCACCGGCAAGAAGAACGACACGAACAAGACCTCCGCGTTCCGCAAGGACCTGAGCGTGCCGGACTTCACCAAGGCCGAACTGACGACCAGCGACGTGCTGGTCGCGTCGGCGGTCGAGGCCACGCAGCCGCTCGACGCCGAGGGACAGCGCGCCAATCCCTACACCTTCGGCACCATGAAGGTCACGCTGTCGTCCGACGGGAAGTTCAAGAAGACCGGCGAACTGACGGTGCTCTTCTGGGTGTATGGCGTCAGCCCGGTTGGCCAGAAGCCGGATGTGCAGATCGACTTCTCGTTCCACCAGAAGGCGGCCGATGGCGAGAAATACTTCAACAAGACGGCGCCGAAGATCCTGAACGGTCAGACCGTGCAGCCGGAGTTCGACCTCTCCGCTGGCCACCTGCTCATGGGTGACCTGTCGGTGCCGCTGGCCAGCTTCCCGCCTGCGGACTATCGCCTTGAGATCAAGATTCTCGACAAGCCGTCTGGCAAGACCCTGACGAAGAACGTTCCGTTCAGCGTCGCCGAGTAGTTCGTCCGTCTGCGCGGAGTGTCCCGCGCCGACGCTGCACATGGGGAGGGTCGCATGACCAGACTCGTCGCCGTCGTCACTCTCGCGGTGGTGGTGTGCGTGGCGGGCCTCCCCGCTGGGGCCGGAGCCCAGCCCCGGCGTGGTCCGTCCGTGTGGCCCACGGCACCTGCGACGCCAGTCGCAGGGCAAGTGCACGGGACCGTGATTGACGAGCAGCGACGCCCTGTGAAGGGCGTCGCCGTCTCCCTTGTCGGACCGGTCCGTGCGTTTGCGGTGTCGGATCGAGACGGCCGGTTCATCTTCGCCTCACTCCCGCCAGGTCCGTACCTCATCCGCGCGCACCAGGAGGGCTTCCTGCCGGTGCGGGCCACGCTGGTGCAGGTTGATCCGGCGTCCAGAGTGCTCCAGTCCCTCCAGATGTCGCGCCTGACCGCGCCGCGAACCCTTGCGGCCGGAGTTGGCAGTCCGGGTGCGACGTCAGACTCAGGTGTCCAGAGTCCGGACGGCGATGCTGAGGCGGGTGAAGTGGCCTGGCGCCTCCGCCACCTGAAGCGGGGCGTGCTTGAACAAGCCACCGCCGCCGTGGCCAAAGCGCGGGAGGTCGACCTGGCAGCCCTGTCAGAGCGGGTGCCGTCAGGCGCGTTTGCGGACCTTCCGTTCTCCGGACAGATCAATCTTCTGACGGGCACGACCTTCGACAAGCCCCAGCAGATGCTGAGCCGTGCCTCCGGCGCGCCGCACGGCGTCGCCTATGGCGCTCTGCAGGCTCCAACCCCCATAGGCGCGTGGCATCTGCGAGGGGCGCTGACCGAGGGGGACCTCTCCTCCTGGACGCTGGCGGGTGCCTTTGTGCGGCAGACGCCCGCGACCCATGCCTATGAGGCCGGCGTGGCCTACACGATGCAGCGGTATGACGGCGGCAACGCCGCAGCGCTGGCGGCGATGCCTGATGGCAGCCGCAACGCCGGCGTCATGTATGCCCACGACAGATGGACGGTCCACCCGCGGATGGTCGTCGAGTATGGGGCACGCTTTGCGCGCTACGACTATCTGGAGGGACACGGGCTGCTCAGCCCCGAGGCCGCCGTGACGGTGAAGGCGCTTGGCACCACCTGGCGCGGGCTTGTATCGAGCCGGGCTACGGCGCCTGGTGCGGCAGAGTTCGAGGCGCCGGGCGGTTCCGACATGTGGTTGCCGCCCGAACGCACGTTTGCCTCGTTGAACCGGGACGGCAGCTTCAGGCGCGAGCGGACCGCACACGCAGAGTTGTCCGCGCAGCGGGCTGTTGTCGGGGGAGTGGCCCTGACGGCGCGAGTCTTTGCCCAGCGGGTCGACGACCAGCTGGCGACCATGTTCGGTCTCTCCCTGCCGCACGCGCCTGCTTCTGGCGTCGGGCACTACTACGTGGCGTCAGTCGGTGATGTGACCGCGAGCGGGTGGGCCGTTGGTGTCAGTCGTCCCCTTGCGGCGGGTGTACGAGGTTCGATCGAGTACTCGGAGGCTCGGGCGAGCTGGCAGCTGTCGCCCGGCCAGTCCGGCCCGCTGCTGTCGCGGATTGAAGGGCTCGCGCGCGGCGAGCGCGAACGGTTGCGGGATCTTGCCGCGACGGTTGAGGCCACCGTGCCCCAGACCGCGACGAAGATCTTCGTGTTCTACCGTGTGAATGCGGCTGGCATCCAGGACGCCGACGAGCCGGCCCTTCCGCTGGCGACCCGCTTCGACCTGCAGGTGCGACAGGGTCTGCCATTCCTGAATTTCACCAGCGCAGACTGGGCCATGCTGGTCACCATCCGGAACGTCTTCACTCAGGGTGCCGCAGAAGCGTCCGTGTATGACGAACTGCTGGTGAGCAACCCGCCCAAGCGCATCGTGGGAGGTCTGACCGTCAGGTTCTGAGAATTCGGCATTGTCGCGCATGGCCGGAGGCGCCCACCGCGCCTCATTTTTTTGGCCGCGCGGCGCATCCGGGTATTTGGATGGCTTCTTCTGGTCATTGGATTATGCCCAACGTCTTTGTCGCACTTGACCAGAACAGGCCTGTTTTCCGCAGGCGCGCTGATTCCGCTCGGCGTGATGACGGTATGGCGCTTGCTCCGATGGAACCGGTTCCGCCTGCATGACACCTTTCGCTGCCACGCCACCGCTGCCTGCGACCAGCCGCTCCGGCCACGGATGGCGGACGCTTGGCCCGCTCGTCGCGGCCGTGGCGCTTCTTGGCCTGGGTCTGGCGAACATCCTGATGCAGGCCCGCTGGCAGCAGGTCGAAGACGGCGCCTTCTGGGCCGATCGTCAGGCGGGAGTGGTGGCGGCGGTGCTGGCGCAGGATGGCCCGGCGTCGCGGGCCGGGCTCCGGCCTGGAGATGCCCTGCTGTCCATCGACGAACAGCCGGTGGGCCGAGCCGCGGACGTGTCCCGCATCCTGCGTGGGCGGGCCGAAGGGAGCACGGCCCGGTACCGTGTGCAGCGCCCAGGCGCCGCGGCGCCAGACGCAGGGTCCGCAGACCCGAACCCGGCCAACGTGACGCACGCCGAGCTGACGCTGGCCACGGCGCCAGGTGCGGCCCTGCCGCTCTATTTCATTCTTGCGGCTGTCGGCATCTTCACGCTGCTGGTGGGCACGTCGGTCCGGCTCCGGCGGCCGCACGATGCCGCCACGCTGCACTTTTTCTGGCTATCCGTCGCCTTCTTCGGCGTGTTCACGTTCTCCTTCAGTGGCCGCCTGGATCGCCTCGACTGGTTCT
>JAKFYA010000200.1 GCA_021731095.1 Acidobacteriota bacterium
GGTCTGATCGTTGAGGCCGAGATTGAGGATGGTGTCCATCATCCCCGGCATCGAGTCGCGGGCGCCGGAGCGGACCGAGACAAGGAGGGGGTTCTTCAGGTCGCCGAACCGCTTGCCCGTCTGCTGCTCGATGGCCTTCACGCCAGCTTCCATCTGCGCCCGGAGCACCGTCGGATAGGTCCGCCTGTTGGCGTAATAGTAGGTGCACACCTCGGTCGTGATGGTGAACCCCGGGGGGACGGGCAGGCCGATGCGACACATTTCTGCCAGGTTGGCGCCCTTGCCACCGAGCAGGGGCTTCATCGAGCCATTGCCATCGGTCCTGCGGCCGAACTGATACACAAACTGCGCTGCTTTCACCGCCACAGCCCGCTTCGGGGCTGCCTTCTTCACGCTGGCCTTCTTCACGAGGGCCTTCTTCACGGGCGCCTTCTTCGTGGCGACCCGCTTCGACGCCGCGGGCCTCGACGCGGCCGCCTTCGACGCCTTCTTCGGGGCCGACCGGACCGACGTCTTCGTGGCCTTGGCCGCTGACTTGGTCACGGGTGTGCCAACCTTGCGAGCCTTCTTGACTGTTTTCGTTTTCGCCATGTCCAGAACTCCCCGCGTACTACGCTTCGGGAATGATTTCCGAGATGTCTGCGATCCCCATCACGAGGTCGCGAAGCCCGGCCATCAACTGCAACCGCATCTGGCGCACGGCCGGGTCGTCGGCCATGACCATCACATCATCAAAATACGTCGCCACGAACGGCTGCAGACTGGCGACGTCCTTGAGGACCCCCAGATACTGCTCGTCCGTTTCCGCCCGCTGAATGGAGGCCACACGCGGCCCGATGTGGCTGATCAGCGCCTGCTCCGCGGCCTGGTCTGACCCGGACGTCGCAAAGGCCGCCAGCGCGTCCCACCCGGCCGTGAACACCACGTCCTTCGAGATGTTCTTCATGCGCTTGAACGCCCCGGCGAGCTGCCGGAACTCTGGCAACGCGGCAAACTCCGCCAGCACCTCAAGCTTCCGCTTCGTGCGTGCCACATCCAGGGCGTCGAGCGACCGTGCCATCACGGCCCGCACATTGCGTCCGTCGTGTCCCCGCTGCTCGAAGAGGAACAGCATCCGCTCGCGCAGGAACACCGTCAGCGCCTGGCGTGTGTCGTCGTCGAGCCCCCAGGGGTGGGCCGCCTGCGCCACCAGCTGCCACACCGGCACCACACGTGTCAGACCCGTCAGCTCGCGCAGGTCCGCCAGTACCTTCACGACACCCTGGGCCTGGCGCCGCAGGCCCAGCGGATCCCGCGAACCCGTCGGCCGCTCGCCGGCCGCGAACATGCCCACCACCGAGTCGAGCTTGTCGGCCAGCGACACCGCCGTCCAGGTGAGCGCAGCGCTGCCCAGCTGCTCCCGCGTTGGTTCGGCGGCCGCGTCCACGCCGATCGGCAGGTACTGGTGATAGATGGCCTTCCAGACCGCCTCGGGCTCGCCCTCTTCCCGTGCGTAGATGCCGCCCATCACGCCCTGGAGCTCGGTGAGCTCCCGCACCATGTCCGTCGCCAGATCAGCCTTGGCCAGCAGGCCGGCCTTCTCGGCCTGCGCCACCACCTCGGCCGTGGCGCCCAGCGCCTCACGCGCAATCCAGCCGGCCAGCACCGACACGCGCCGGGCCTTCTCTTCGTAGCTGCCCAGCTTCTTGTGGAAGAGGATGGTCGACAGGCGATCAATGCGCGACGACAGGGGCGTCTTCCTGTCGTCACGGTAGAAGAACTGCGCGTCGCGCAGCCGGGCTGTCAGCACCCGCTCGGAGTTCTTCGCGATGACCTCGGGCTTTTCCGACGCGGTATTGGTGACGGCCAGAAAAGCCGGCAGCAGGGTCGCGTGATCGTCCACCACCGGGAAGTAGTGCTGGTGGTGGATCATCGTGGTGGTGAGGATCTCCTCCGGCAGCTGGAGGAACTCCGCCGGGAAGTGCCCGGCCACCACAGCCGGATACTCAACCAGGTCGGGCACCTCCTGCAGGAGCGACGAGTGCGCCCCAGCCTTGTGGCTCACACGCCCACCGACGCGGCGCGCCTGCGCCTCCAGTTCGCGACGGATGCGATCTTCGCGCTCCGACCGATCGAGGATCACGAAGTTCTCGATAAGGCGCGACTGATAGTCTTCGAAGGTCTTGACCTTGATGGCCCGCCCGGCACGACCGCTGGCCGTGAGGAACCGGTGGCCATACGTATTCGGACCCGAGGCCACATCCTGGACCCGTGCGCCCAGTGATGACTCGGTGCGGCGGATGACGAACGGCACCACCCGGCCACCGTACAGGAACACGAGCCAGCGGATGGGACGCGCGAACACGAACTCGCCCTTGCCATCCTCGAGGTAGGCGTCCCACCGCATCTGCTTGGGGAAGGTGAAGTCCCTTAGCAGTCCGCCCAGCACCTCGGGCAAAACATCCACAGCGGCCTTGCCGCGCTGGCGGTGTGTGAAGGCCAGATACGTGCCCTTCGGCGTCTCGTGCCGCTCCAGCGCCGCCACCTCGACACCGTTCTTCTTCGCAAAGCCCAGCGCGGCCGGCGTGGGAGTGCCATCGTCCTTGAACGCCGCCGAAACCGGCGGTCCCGTCAGCACTTCCTCAAGGTCCGTCTGCCGTTCGGCCAGCACTGCGATGCGTGCGGCCAGCCGGCGGGGGGTGGCAAATGTCTCCACTGGCGCGGCGGGCGCCAGTCGCGCGCCAGCCAGACGCGTCGTCAGATGTCGCCCGAGCTGTTCAGTCAGGCCCGGCAGCCAGCTCGCGGGAATCTCCTCGCACCCGATCTCGATGAGCAGTTCACGATCCATGGCCTAGCTCGCCTCCGGCGCGGGTGTGGTCGAGTCGACGTAGGCCCGTGCAATCCGGACGGAGAGCTGCCGGACGCGCAGGATGTACGCCGTGCGCTCGGTGACGCCGATGCTGCCGCTCGAGTCGAGGATGTTGAAGAGGTGCGAACACTTGAGGGCATGCTCCAGGGCCGGCCCAACCAGTCCGGAGTCGAGCAGCACGCCGGCGAAGTCGAAGTACTTCTCGAAGAGTTCGCGATGGAGTGCCGCAAACGCCTCGGCCGGCATGTTCACCTGGCCGAAGGCATACTTCGACTGCTCCACTTCCTCCCGGAGCCGCACGTCTCCGTAGGACACGCCGCCGCCCCACTCCAGGTCGTACACGTTGTCGACCTTCTGCAGGAACATGGCGATGCGTTCCAGCCCGTAGGTGATCTCACAGGAGATGGGCGCCAGGTCAATGCCGCCCACCTGCTGAAAGTAGGTGAACTGCGTGATCTCCATGCCGTCGAGCAGCACCTGCCAGCCAATGCCCCACGCGCCAAGGGTGGGCGACTCCCAGTTGTCTTCCTCGAAACGGATGTCGTGCAGGCGCGGGTTGATGCCACACGCCTCCAGGCTGTCGAGGTAGAGCCGCTGCACCTCGTCGGGTGATGGCTTCAGAATGACCTGAAACTGGTGGTGCTTGAAGAGCCGGTTCGGGTTCTCGCCGAAGCGGCCATCGTCGGGACGCCGGGAGGGCTGCACATAGGCCACGCTCCACGGCTTGTCGCCGAGCACGCGGAACAGGGTTTCGGGGTGGGAGGTGCCAGCGCCCACTTCAAGGTCCAGCGGTTGCTGGATGAGGCACCCCTGGCTGGCCCAGAAGGCAGAGAGCTTGAGGATGAGGTCTTGGAAAGTCACAGTGTCTCTGTGGTCGGAGGACGGCGGAGGCGCGCTCAGTACTGGCGACGGAGTTCGCGAATCACGCGATCGGATTTGAGGGTCTTCTCCAGGTGCATGGCAATCAGCGTTCGATGCACGCCTTCCAGTTCGCGCAGGGTCGCACGCCCCGCCGGCAGCTCAGCCGCCCGTCTCGGCGGCAATTCCCGTGAGGCGGCCAGGAACGCCAGCGCCTCGTCAGACAGCGAGCCGGCTTCAGGGTAGACCCCCTGCAACCGCAACAACCAGTACTCGAAATACCTGGCCAGCGGCTCGGCCGGCGCCCCGGCCGTCATGGCCTCGACCATCGAGGCACCCAGCCGGTAGAGCCGCTCGTCGGCGTCGGCCTCCTGGGCCCACTCGTCAAGCAGTTCGGCAAAGTATCCCACGTAGCCCAGGGCTTCGCCGCCAATCAGGGACAGGGGCGAGCGGACCACCTCGGCATAGTTGAGGCCCACCAGCTCGCGGCTCTCCTTCTCGAAGTACGCCATCCGCACCTCGGTCAGCGGTTCGAGCGCCCCGGTGAACCGTGAGCGCGGCCGTCTGGCCCCCTTGGCCACGCCTCGCTTTTTCCCCCGGTCCCGTGTCAGAAAGACGACAATCCGGTCGGCCTCTGACAGCTTGTAGGTCCTGAGAATCAGCGCTTCCGCAGTATGCAGCGGCACTGACTCATTCTATAGATACTTCAGGAACAGTGTGGCCAGTCCGAGGAACGACGCAAAGCCGAAAATATCGGTCATGGTCGTGATGAAGACGGACGACGCCAGCGCCGGATCGATGTTCACAGCCCGCAACCCGAGCGGAATCAGCGTGCCCGCGGTTGCGGCCACGAACATGTTGATGATCATGGCGGCGCACAGCAGCAACCCGAGCACCGGAGACCCGCGGGTCAGCCACGCCACCAGGGCCGCCACCACGCCCAGCACCACGCCGTTGCCAATCCCAACCATGGCTTCCTTGGCCAGCGCCTTCCGGGAGTTCGTCCAGTTCAGTTCGCCAAGGGCGATTCCCCGAACAATGACGGTCAGTGTCTGGGTGGCTGCATTGCCGCCCATGCCCGCCACAATCGGCATGAAGACGGCCAGAGCCGTCACCTGGTCGATGGTGCGCTCGAAGAGCGCGACCACGGACGAGGCCAGAAAGGCCGTGCCGAGGTTGATGCCGAGCCACGGCAGGCGCTTGCGGAGCGATTCAGGCGCCGGCGTGTTGACGCTCTCGTCGCCCGACACGCCAGCCAGACGGTAAATATCTTCGGTCGCCTCGTCCTTGATGACGTCGATGACGTCATCGACGGTGATGAGGCCGACCAGCTTGTTCTCCTCGTCCACGACCGGAATGGCGAGCAGGTTGTAGGACGCCACCTGCCGGGCCACCTCTTCCTGGTCGGTGTCGACCCGGGCGCTCATCAGCTCGGCCGTCATGATCCGCTTGAGTGGCGTCTCGGGCGAGACCAGCAGCAGGCGGCGAAGGGAGACGACGCCCACCAGATGCCGGCGCGCATCGACGACGTAGAGATAGAACACCATCTCGACGTCACGCGAGGCCTGGAGTTCCCCGATGGCCTCCCCCACCGTCATGTCTTCGCTCAGGGCAAAGACATTCGGGTTCATGATGCGGCCGGCCGTCTGCTCCGGGTACTCGAGCAGGTTCTCGACGACACCCGACTCTTTCGGGCGCATCAGGTCGAGGACCGAGCTGGACAGGTCTTCGGGGAGGTTGTCGATCAGGGCCGCGGCGTCGTCAGAGGGAATCTCCTGCGCCAGCCGGGCAATCTCGTCTGCCGGCCTGGTGGCCAGCAGCGCCGAGCCCGCTTCGGGGCCCAGCTCGGACACCGCCTCCATGGCCAGGCGGCCATTGCGGTCCGCCAGCATGCTGAAGGCCGCTTCGCGGTCGCGGTCGTTGAGTTCGCTGAAGATCTGGGCGAGGTCGGCCGGGTGCTGCTTCTGGAGCAGATTGAGCAGGTTGGCCGTGGCACCGATGCGCTGCAGTCGCTTGACCGAGTCGAGGGCGAGATCGATTCTGCGCTGCACCGCCATGTGGAATCTCCCTCAGCTCACAAACACGCCAGCGTAACACGGTTTCCCGGACTTATCGACCGCCCCCGAGGCCGATCTCGTCCAGCATCCGCTCGTCGTCACGCCAGTCGCGACGCACCTTCACATGCAGGTCCAGAAACACCCGCGTGCCGAAGGCCGCCTCCAGCTCTTTGCGGGCTTCTGTCCCGATCTGTTTGATCATCGCCCCCCCCTTCCCGATGACGATGGGCTTCTGGGAGTCCCGGTCAACCAGGATGGTGCAGTAGAGCCGCAGCATCCGATCCTCTTCGCTGGGTTCCTGGAACTTGTCCACGATGACGGCCGTCGAGAACGGCATCTCGTCATGCGTCATCCTGAGCACCTGCTCCCGGACCAGTTCGCCAGCCAGCGCGCGTTCCGGCAGGTCGGTGAGGTAGTCCTCCGGGTACAGCGGCTGTCCCTCCGGCAGGTACTGGAGAAAGAGCTTCTCCAGCACATCGACGTTGGTGCCATCCATCGCTGACACCGGCACGATCTCCACGAAGTCGTGCGCGCGACGATAGCCCTCGATGAGGGGCAACAGGGCGTTCTTGTCGACCAGGTCCACCTTGTTCAGCACCAGCAGCACGGGCGTCTTCACCGGGTCGAGCCGCTTGAGCAGGAACTGGTCGCCCGTGCCCGGCTTCGCCGTGGCGTCCACCACCAGCGCGATGACGTCCACTTCGCGCATCGCATCAAAGGCGGCATCCACCATGCGGACATTCAGCCGGTGCATCGGCTTGTGGACACCGGGGGTGTCGACAAACACAATTTGTCCGTCGGGATAGGTACGCACGCCAATGATTCGGCGGCGCGTCGTCTGGGGCTTGTCCGAGACGATGGCCACCTTCTCGCCGACCATCCGGTTGAGCAGGGTGGATTTGCCGGCGTTGGGCCGGCCGAGCAGACAGACGAAGCCAGATTTCATCGGCCCTCGTCCTCGACCGCCTCGCGGCGTCGCAGCCGGACCTTTGTAATCCGCCGCCGCTCCACCTCGAGAATCTCCGCCCGCAAGTCGCCCA
>JAKFYA010000332.1 GCA_021731095.1 Acidobacteriota bacterium
GCACGGCCCTGCTGGCCGACACCGACAGGCGGCGCGACCTCAACGCGCAGCTCGTGGGCGAACTGCAGGTGGCGCAGCAGAAGCTGGCCGACACCGTGGCGAACCTCCGGTCCGGTCGCCCGGTCGACGCGGTGACCGTGCCCATTGCCGCCTTCCGGGGCGCCCTCGACTGGCCAGCGGCCGGACGCGTCTCAGCCAGGTTCGGCACGTCATTCACCAGCGCCACCGGCACTCCCCTCCCCGGCTCGGAGCAGAGCAGCGCGCCGACGGGTACACGTGCCGGCATCGAAATCGCGGCCACGGAGGGCGCACCGGTCCGGGCCATCCACCCCGGCACCGTCACCTACGCCGACGCCTTCGACGGCTTCGGCACGCTGGTCATCGTGGACCACGGCGGAGGCGCCGTGTCGCTCTACGGGTATCTCGGCAGCGCACAGGTGGCGCCGGGACGTGCCGTAGAGCCCGGCGAGCCGCTGGGGACCGTGGGACTGGCGCCAGCCGGTCCGGCCGCCCTCTACTTCGAGCTGCGCGTCGACGGTCGTCCGGTCAATCCCGTACAATGGCTGAAATCCCGTTAGGCGAGGGCCCACGCACATGACATCCCGCACCCGGACATTCGTGCTCGCCGTTTCCGTGCCCATCATGGCCTTTGCCGTGATTGGCGGCTATCTGGGCCAGGCCTTTTCCCGCGACGACACCTACCGGCATCTCACCGTCTTTGAAGACGTCGTCTCGATTGTCCTGAACAACTACGTCGAAGAGGTCGACGTGAACAAGGCCATGCGTGGCGCCTTGCAGGGGCTCTCCGATTCCCTCGACGCCGACAGCAGCTACCTCACCGCCGCGCAGGTGAAGGCCCTCGGCCCGGTGGAGTCCGCCGGCCCGGCCGAAGTGGGCATCGAGCTCATCAAGCAGTACTACCTCCGCATCGTCTCGGTCCGTGACGGCTCTCCCGCCGCACGCGCCGGGCTCCGCACGGGCGACTTCATCCGGGTCATCGGCGACAAGGCCACGCGCAACATGACCACGCTGGAAGGCATGCGCCTGCTGCGCGGCACCGTGGGCAGCAAGGTGTCGCTGGTGGTCATCCGCGGCAACACGACCGACCCGCACGTGATCGACCTGGTCCGTGAGAAGGCGGCCGGCCCCGAGGTCACCGCGAAGGTGGCGGCGCCCGGTGTGGGCCTGATCCGCGTGGTGCAGTTCTCGCAGCCGGCAATTGGCGGCCTGAAGAGCGCGGCCGACAAGCTGGTGAAGGGCGGCGCCACGCACCTCATCATCGACCTGCGTGGCACCGCCCGCGGCGACCTGGACGAAGGCGTCAACGCCGCGCGGGCCTTCGTGAAGACCGGCGCGCTCACCATCAAGCAGATCAAGGGCGACCAGCGCGAGACCGTCAGCGCCGGGCAGGCTGATGGCGCCATCAGCGTGCCGCTGGTCCTGCTCACGGACAACGGCACGGCCGGCGCCGCCGAGGTGTTTGCGGCCGCCGTGGGCGGCCGCGCCACGCGCATCGGCGAACGGACTCTGGGCCGGGCCGCGCGGCAGCGGCTGGTCCGCCTCACCGATGGCAGCGGCCTGTGGCTCTCCTACCAGCGCTATCTCACCCCCGCCGGCGAGCAACTGCACGAGAAGGGGCTGAAGCCCGATGTCGACGTGAACATCGTCGACCCGGAGTTCGGCGTCACCCCGCCAGCAGGCGATGCGGTCCTCGACAAGGCCCTCGAGTTTCTTTCGCAGAAGAGTGACAAGAAGGCCGCGTAGTGGCTATAATCGTCCTTCTGTGTAACATCTGGTTTTTGCAGCATACAGGCGCGTAGCTCAGCTGGTTAGAGCGCCTCCCTGACACGGAGGAGGTCAGTGGTTCGAATCCACCCGCGCCTACCATTTCTGTTTCTGCCGTGACCCACGTTACTGTCACCCTTCCCGATGGCTCGAGCCGGAGCTTCTCGGCCGGTTCGCCTGTGCGCGCCGTCGCCGAGGCTATCTCTCCGCGCCTCGCCAAGGCGGCCCTGGCCGCCACCATCGACGATCAGTTGGTGGACCTGTCCGCCCCGCTGAACGCCGATGCCCGGGTGCGCATCGTGACGGCCGACAGCCCCGAAGCCCTCGACCTGCTGCGCCACAGCACCGCGCACCTGCTGGCGGCCGCGGTCATCAATCTCTACCCCACGGCCCAGTGCGGCATCGGCCCGGCCACCGACGAAGGGTTCTTCTACGACTTCGTGGTGCCGCAGGCCTTCGTGCCCGAAGACCTCGAACGCATCGAAGCCAAGATGCGCGAGCTGGCCCAGCAGGATCTGCCCTACGAACGCCAGTACTGGGCCCGCGACGAGGCCAAGACGTTCTTTGCCGGCCGCGGCGAACCCCTGAAGGTGCAGCTGATCGACGAGAAGACCGTCGGCCAGACCGAGGTGTCCTGCTACACCATCAAGGACCGCGAAACCTTCGTCGACTTCTGCACGGGCCCGCACGTCCCGACCACCGGCAAGCTCAAGGCGTTCAAGCTGCTCAGCACCTCGAACGCCTACTGGAAGGGCGACGCGCAGAACCAGCCGATGCAGCGGGTCTACGGCACGGCCTTCCGCACCGAGAAGGATCTGGCCGAGCACCTCACCCGGCTCGAAGAGGCCAAGAAGCGCGACCACCGGAAGCTGGGCAAGGACCTGAAGCTCTTCATGTTCCACCCCTGGGCCTCGGGCGCCACCTTCTGGCTGGCCAAGGGCACGGTGCTCTGGAACACGCTGGCCGACTACATGCGCGGCGTCCTCATCCCCTCGGGCTATGTCGAGGTGAAGGCGCCCATCGTGTTCAACAAGGCGCTCTGGGAAACCTCCGGCCACTGGCAGCACTACCGGGAGAACATGTTCCTGGTGGAGAAGGACGAGGAGCAGCTGGGCCTGAAGGCCATGAACTGCCCCGGCCACATGCTGATCTTCGCCAGCGAGGTCCGCAGCTACCGGGACCTGCCCATCCGCTTCCACGAGCAGACGGCCCTGCACCGCGCCGAGGCGTCCGGCACCCTGTCCGGTCTGACCCGCGTGCGCCAGTTCAGCCAGGACGACGCCCACTGCTTCGTCATGGAATCGCAGATTGGCGAGGAAGTGGAGCGCGTGCTCCGGCTGGTCCAGCGCGTCTATGGCGACTTCGGCCTGAAGCCGGAAATGAAGCTGTCCACCCGCCCGGCCGAATTCCTGGGTGAGGTCGCACAGTGGGACCACGCCGAGGCCGAGCTGAAGAAAGCCCTGAACGCGGTGGGCGAACCCTACACGGTGAACGAAGGCGACGGCGCGTTCTACGGCCCGAAAATCGACTTCGACGTCACCGACGCGATTGGCCGGAAGTGGCAGTGCGCCACCATTCAGCTCGACTACCAGCTGCCGCAGCGCTTCGACCTGCACTATATCGGGGCCGATAACGCCCAGCATCGGCCGGTGGTCATCCACCGGGCCATCTTCGGCAGCTTTGAACGGTTCGTTGCCCTGCTCATCGAGCACTACGCCGGAGCCTTCCCGCTCTGGCTGGCGCCGGTGCAGGCCGTGGTGATGCCACTGGCCGATCGGCAGGTGGACTATGCCCGCCAGGTGCACCAGGAACTGCTTGCGGCGGGCATTCGCGCAGAACTGGACGATCGCCTGGAGAAGATTGGCTATAAGATCCGGGAGGCGCAGCTCCAGAAGGTGCCGTATATGCTGGTCATTGGCGATCGCGAGGTCGCCGAGGGCACCATTGCGGTGAGGAGCCGGGCCGGCGGCGACCTTGGCGCTCGGCCCGTGGCCGAGTTCATCGAGGCGGCACAGCAGGAAATTCGGACGAAAGCACAGGCAACGGCGCTTGTGCCCGCCGAGGGGACAGGCCCCAAGGCCTAGCCCGGGTCGCGAGCCAGTATTTCAGGGAGGCAGTTATCGCATTCGATCGTTCGCCCCGACGTGACGACCGTGTTCGCACCAACGAACGCATCCGGGTTCGTGAAATCCGTGTCATCGACGACACGGGGACGCAGCTTGGCATCATGGCGCCTCAGCAGGCCCTCGTCATTGCCCGTGGGAAGGGGCTCGACCTGGTCGAGATCTCCCCGACGGCCGTGCCGCCGGTGTGCCGCATCATGGACTTCGGCAAGTATCAGTACGCCGAGCAGAAGCGGACCCGGGAAGCCAAGAAGAACCAGAAGGTCATCGAGGTCAAGGAAATCAAGTTCCGACCGAAGGTGGACGAGCACGACTACCAGTTCAAGAAGAAGCACATCGAGCGCTTCCTCGAAGAGGGTGACAAGGTGAAAGCCACCATCTTCTTCCGTGGTCGCGAGATGGCCCACCCGGAAATCGGGCGGCGCATCCTGGAGCGGTTGATTGGCGAGCTGGCCGACCTTGCGGTCGCCGAGAACGCCCCGCGCCAGGAGGGCAACCAGATGCACACGATCCTGAGCCAGAAGAGCGGCCGGAAAACACCGGTGAAGCGGCCTGATGCGGCCCCTGCCCCGGCCCAGACAGAGGAATAAGGACCAGTCATGCCGAAACTGAAGACCCACAAGGGCGCGGCCAAGCGCTTCAAGAAGACCGGAACCGGGAAGTTCGTCCGCGGGGCGGCGTTCAAGCGCCACATCCTGACGAGCAAGACCACCAAGTCGAAGCGCCAGATGCGCGGAACCGAGGAAGTGTCGGAAGCTGACGCCCCCCGGCTTCGCAAAATGCTGCCGTACAGCTAGAATAGTGAGCTGGTCGTGTTCCGTGGCCGTGGGGAGCCCCACGAGGCGCGGACCGGCACGAGCCACCGTTCACGACCCACGACTCACGATTTTCGACAGGAACAGAGATGCCGAGAGTAAAACGAGGAACCGTTCGCCGCGCCAAGCGCAAGAAACTGCTTGAACGCGCCAAAGGGTTCTTCCAGACCAAGAGCAAGCTGTACCGCGCCGCGAAGGAAGCGGTCGATACCGCTGGCAAGTACGCCTTCGTCGGCCGCAAGCAGAAGAAGCGGGACTTCCGGGCCCTCTGGATCATCCGCATCAACGCTGCCGCGCGCGAGAACGGCCTCACCTACTCCACCCTGATGAAGGGTCTGAAGGTGGCCGGCGTGACGCTCGACCGCAAGGCGCTGGCCGACCTGGCCGCGACCCAGCCGGTGGCGTTTGCCGCGGTGGCCGCCCAGGCGAAGGCCGCGCAGCCGGCTGCTTAGCCGTATCCCTACGGTATTCTTACCAGCCACAGGCACACGCGTCCTCCGTCAGGGGACCGTGTCCCTGTGGCTTTTTTCTTGACCCATGACCGACCAGCCCCTCACTCCCGCCGCTGTCGACGCGTTGCGCCAGCAGTTCCGCGCCAGCCTCGCCGCCGCGACCGCGGCCCCGCAGCTCACGGCGCTCAAGGACGAGTTTCTGGGCCGCAAGTCCGGCCTGGTCACGGCGCTCCTCAAGGGCCTGGGCAGCCTGACGCCAGACCAGAAGCGGGAGATGGGCGCGCAGGTCAACGCGCTCAAGCAGGAGGTGGAGGCGGCGCTGACCGAAGGCCTCGCCGCCGCGCAGGACGCCCGCCCCGTCGGCGCCGTGGACGTGACGCTGCCAGGCCGCGACCTGCCGGCCGGCCGCATCCACCCGCTGATGCGAGTGCGCCAGCAGGTGGAGGACATCTTCCTGCGCATGGGCTACGAGATTCTCGAAGGGCCGGAGGTCGAGGACGACTTCCATAACTTCGAGGCGCTGAACATGCCGCCGGACCACCCCGCGCGCGACATGCAGGACACGTTGTACCTGGGCGCGCCGATTGTGGGCGGCATCTGGGGCCAGCACCGCGTGCCGGGTGGCCCCGACGCGCAGGTCCGGGCCGCCACGCTGCTCCGCACGCACACCTCGGCGATGCAGATCCGCTACATGAAGACGTTCACGCCGCCGGTGCGCATCATCGTGCCGGGGCGCGTCTATCGTCGCGACGATCTGGACCTGAGCCACACGCCGATGTTCCAGCAGTTCGAGGGGCTGGTCGTGGGTGAAGGCATCACCCTGACCGACCTGAAGGGCACACTTGAAGCCATGATGCGGGCGCTCTTCGGCGGCGAGACGAAGGTGCGGCTCCGCCCCAGCTTCTTCCCGTACACCGAGCCAAGCGCCGAAGTTGATGTGAGCTGCCAGGGCTGTGGCGGCACCGGCTGCGGCACCTGCAAGCACACCGGCTGGCTGGAAATTCTCGGCAGCGGCATGGTGCACCCCGCCGTGCTGGAGGCCGTGGGTTACGACCCGGAGAAGGTGACCGGCTTTGCCTTCGGTCTCGGCCTCGAACGCGTGGCGATGCTGAAGTACGGCGTCGATGACATCCGTCTCTTCTACGAGAACGACCTGCGGTTTCTGGAGCAGTTCCCCCCGCTATGAAGATCCTGGTCTCCTGGCTGCGTGACTTCGTCGATCTGAACGTCTCGGCCGACGAGATTGGCCGCGCCATGTCCGTGCGCGGCTTTGCCGTCGAGTCGATTGACCCGGCCGCAGACGGCGACGCCATCATCGACTTCGAGGTCACGGCCAACCGTCCGGACTGCATGTCCGTGATGGGGCTGGCCCGCGAGGTCGCCACCGCCTTTGGCGTGCCGCTGCGCGCGCTGGGCGACGCCACCTCGCCCGCGCCCGCCGGTCTGGGCCTGGCCACGCTCCGCGACGGGGCCGCCGAGGTGACCGTCACCGTGGAAGACGCCGAGCTGTGCCCCCGCTATGCGGCGGCCGTGGCCGACGTGACCGTCGGCCCCTCTCCGGCCTGGATGCAGGCGCGGCTGCTGGCGGCAGGCGTCAGG
>JAKFYA010000089.1 GCA_021731095.1 Acidobacteriota bacterium
TCAGACGCCAATGGAAACTACAAACTGGTCGACCTGAGACCCGGTTCGTACTCCGTGACGTTCTCGCTTCCCGGTTTCAGCACGTTCAAGCGTGACGGACTGGACCTCACAACCGGCGTCACGGTGAACATCAATGCCGACATGAAGGTGGGGTCCCTGGAAGAGACCATCACGGTCACGGGCGCCACGCCGGTCGTCGACATCCAGAACGTCCGCACGCAGACCGTGCTCTCGCAGACGGTGCTGGATGCCATTCCGTCTGCGAAGACGGCGGCCGCGTTTGCCGGACTGACCCTGGGCGCCAACCTGCAGGCCTCCACGTCCCAGGACGTGGGCGGCAACAAGGGAGACGCTGTGGCGGCCATCGCCATCCATGGCGGTCGCGCCAACGACGGCATGTTCAAGATTGACGGCATGCGCTTCGGGAACAACTCGGGTGATGGCGGCGGCGTCAACAAAATCTACTTTGCCAACGTCGCAGCCATCCAGGAAACGACGCTCGAGACAGGCGGCATGTCAGCCGAGGCGGATACTGGCGGCGTGCAGGTGAACTACGTCCCGAAGGAAGGCGGCAACCAGTTCAAGTATTACTTTGCCGGCAACTTCGCGAACAACGCGATGCAGGGCACGAACCTGAAGCAGGAACACAAGGATCGCGGCCTGACGGTGGCCTCGTCCATCGACAAGATCTATGATGCCGGCGGCGGCATGGGCGGTCGCATCGTGCGAGACAAGGTGTGGTTCTACACCGCGCACCGCGTGTGGGGCACCAAGGAGTTCCAGCCGGGCGCCTTCTTCAACAAGTCGACCAACCCGCTCTTCTACGAGGCGGATACCAGCCGCCCGGCCTACACGGACACCTACATCAGAGACCACAGCGTTCGCGCCACGTGGCAGGTGTCGGCCAAGCACAAGATCGCCTGGTTCGAAAGCACGCAGTCGAACTGTTTCTGTTACCTCAGCGTGAGCAGTGCGGCCGCTCCCGAGGCGACCACGACGCTGCACTTTGAGCCGCTCTGGCTGAGCCAGGTGACCTGGAGCAACCCGGCCAGCAACAAGCTGCTGTTCGACGCCGGCGTGTCCTATTCGTTCAACGCGAAGAAGTCTCCGCTTGACGAGCTCGTGACCAAGGACAGCATTGCCATCACCGACCAGGGGCTCGGCATCACCTACGGCGCCTTCGCCACGACCGGTTCGACGGCCTACAACGAGACCGAGCGAGGGCAGGAAGGCAACCAGATGAACGGCCGAGTGGCTGCGTCCTACGTGACCGGTTCCCACGCTGTCAAGGCCGGGATCATGTTCTATCAGGGCTGGGATCACCAGGACCGCACCGTCAACAACTACATCAGCTACACCTTCCAGAACCGCCGCCCGATTTCGCTCACCCAGTGGGCGATGCCGGTGCTGACGGACAACAACGTCCTGGGCCTCGGCTTCTATGCCCAGGACCAATGGACGCTGAACCGGATGACGATCACGGGCGGCATTCGCCTCGACACCCTCACCGGCAGTGCGCCGGCACAGGACCTTCCGGCGTCGCGCTTTCTGCCGGCCCGTAGCTTTGCTGCGGTGAAGGACGCGCCGAACTGGAAGGATGTTTCACCCCGCATTGGCGTGTCCTACGACGTGTTCGGCAACGGCAAGACCGCCCTCAAGGGGTCGTATGGGCGCTATGTCCAGTCCATGGGCGTGGGCATCACGGAGCAGGTCAATCCGCAGCTTGCGCTGGTGCTGAACTCGGCTCGTGCCTGGAACGATGCCAACGGCAACTATGTGCCCGACTGCAACCTGGCGTCGCCACTGGCCAATGAGGAGTGCGGCGCTCTGGCCAACAGCCGGTTCGGCACTGTGAACCTGACCCGGACCTTTGCGGATGATGTGCTCAAGGGCAGCCAGAACCGACCCTTCAACAATCAGATGTCGGTCTCGGTTCAGCAGGAACTGCGGACTGGATTTGCCCTGAACGTGGGCTACTTCCGGACGTCATTCGGAAACTTCTCGATTACCGACAACACGGCGGTGGCTCCAGCCAATTACGACCAGTTCTGCGTGACGGCACCGGTCAACCCGCTTCTGCCTGGCGGTGGTGGCAACCAGATCTGCGGCAACTACGACGTCAACCCGACCAAGTTCGGTCAGGTCAACAATCTCGTGACGCAGTCGACCAACTTCTCCAATGGTGGCGAGTACAAGCAGTACTTCAACGGCGTGGACGCGGCCATCAATGCCCGCTTCGGCAAGGGCGGCGTGCTCAACGGCGGCGTCTCCTTCAGCCAGAACGTGACCGATCAGTGCACGACGATTGACGCGCCTGGCCTGATTCCCGGCAACACGACCGCGCCTGGCTTCACGCTGCTCGACTCGCGTGCGGACTTCTGCAAGTCGGTGCAGCCGTGGTGGAAGGGTGGCACGCAGTTCAAGTTCAATGCCATCTATCCGCTGCCGCTCCAGTTCCAGATCAGCGCCACGCTCCAGAATCTGCCGGGCGTGACCTATGGCGCCAACCTCACGTACAACAACCAGGCGGTCTCGCCGTCGCTCGGCCGCAACCTGTCGGCTGGTGCGGCGGGGACCGTCGTGATTCCCATCGTGACGCCGCAGACGCTGTTCGAGAACCGTCTCAATCAGGTCGATGTGCGACTGGGCCGGACCTTCAAGTTCGGGCGTGCGAAGGTACAGGGCCAGTTTGACGCCTACAACCTGTTCAACGCCGGCACTATCCTGGCGGTGAACCAGACCTACGGCGCTGCGTGGCGCCGGCCCACCTCCATCCTTGGCCCCCGCGTGTTCAAGGTCGGAGCCACGGTCGACTTCTAGGTACGTGCACTGTGGTCCCCTGTCCTGCGCCCGGCACGCCCGGGTTCGGGGCAGGGGCCGTCGTTGATGAACGAGGAAACTATGCGATTGTCGGTGGCACTTCCGGCGGCGCTCTTGGCGGTCCTGCTGAGCGGCGCATCCCATCCCCTCCGTGCGGCGGTACCCAGTCTGGTGGAGGCGGCCCGGCAGGGCGACCTGCGGTCCGTGCGCGCAGCGCTGCTCGTCAAGGCGGACGTGAATGTGTCGGCGGCCGACGGCACCACGGCGCTTCACTGGGCGGCGCAGCGGGGCGATACGGAGGTCGTGAAGTTCCTCCTCGCCAAGGGCGCCAAGGTGGATGTGGCGAACCGGTACGGCGTGACCGCCCTGCGCGCCGCCTGCGTCCAGGGCAGCACGGTGGTGGTGCAGGCATTGGTCGCGGCAGGCGCCAATGTCAATGCCGTTCGGACCGAGAGTGGCGATTCTCCACTGATGATTGCCTCGCGCTCCGGGCATGTCGAGATCGTGAAGGCGCTGCTGGCCAAGGGTGCGCAGGTGAACGTGGTCGAACCCTTGCGCAAGCAGTCGGCCCTGATGTGGGCCGCGGCCGAGGGGCATGGTCCGGTGGTGCAGACGCTGGTGGACGCGGGCGCCGACGTCAAGGCTCTGTCGAGCACGAAGATGACGCCCCTGATGTTCGCCATCAGGTCGGGGAGTATCCCGGCTGTCGACGCGCTGCTGGCCAAGGGGCTTGATGTCAACGGGATGGCGTCGGACGGGACGCACATGCTGCACCTGGCGATCATCAATGCCAGATTCGAACTGGCGAAGCATCTCCTGGATCGCGGCGCCGACGCGAATGTCGATGACATCCACGGCAAGCCGCTCCACACGCTGGCCTTCATGAGACGGGCGGAGAATCGTGCCCTGTCGACCGTGTTGCCCCGGCAGTTGCCGCAGTCGGGCGTCGACGCGTTCGTGCTGGCCGATGCGCTCCTCGCCAAAGGGGCCGATATCAACGCACGCTATGCCACGGTGCCAGGCCCCGGCGTGACGCCGATGCCCCCCCGGCACATTGCGTTGGGCAGTTACCGGATGGCGCTCGCCGGTGCGACACCGTTCTTCATCGCGACCATGACAGCGGACGTCCCCTTCATGCGCTACCTGGCGAAGAAGGGGGCCGACACGAAGATTGGCTCGTTGACCGGGGTGTCCCCGCTTCTGGCGGCCTCTGGCATCGGGTACTGGGAAGGGGAAACGCCCGGCACCAACACCGAGGCCTTCGAGGCCGTGAAGGTGGCCGCCGAACTGGGGAACGATCCGAAGGCCCTGGTCGGCGGGGGACCGAAGTCGGATGCCAGCTGGGAGGGGTCCAGCGCGATGCACGGCGCGGCCAATCGTGGCGCCGTGGAAATCGTGTCGTGGCTGGCGGAGAAGGGTGTTCCCCTCGACAGCCGGAGCAAGCGTGGCATCACGCCGTATCATCACGCCGCCGGGCTGGATGGCTTCCTGTTTCATGCATCACCGGAGACTGTCCAACTGCTCGACAAGCTGGCGGCCGCGCGGGGCGAGAAGATCGACAAGACCGAGCCGGCCCCCCTTCGCACCATCCGGTAGTACTGATACCGACAGTGACCTCTGGACTCCTCTCGCAGCCCGCACTCAGGGAGCCGGGGGGAGTCAGGAGGCTCTGGCGCCGTCAGAGCCTCCACCCGCGAGGGGCTCCATGTCTGCTTTGGACCACACTCACCGCCTGGCCTGGTCTGCTGTTTGTGCCGTAGCCTGCGCGGCCTGCCTGTGGGCTGGTCGCGTGTCGTCGGCACAGGCACCGTTGCCGACGCCGTCGTTCCACCACCTGCATCTCAACGCTGCAGACCCGAGTCGTGCGGTGGCCTTCTATGCCACCCAGTTCCCCACCACCGCGCCAACCACCTTCGCCGGACAGCCGGCGCTGCTGTCAGGCCATGTCCTACTGCTGTTCGATGCCAGAGCACCGTTCGCCGCGGACAGCCAGAGCGCCTACTGGCACTTCGGCTGGCACGTACCGAGCGCAAGAGCGGCATGGGAGCGCTATCGCACCACCCAGGCCCCGTTGCTTCCGCTCCATACCGACGACGGCTCATCGGTGACCTTCAGCAACGAATGGTGGCCGGGCACGCTGACGCGGGCCGGGATTGTGGCGGCGAGAGAGAAGGGCCTTCGTGTGGAGGCGAACGGGTACGGCTACCTCGGTGGACCAGACGGGACCCGTATCGAATTTCAGGGCGACATGCCGGCTGAGCGCTTCAACCACGTGCACATGTACCAGGAGGCCGTATTCTGCGCGGAGCTCTGGTATGGCGCCCACCTGAACGCGCCGCTCAGCGGCGCGGCCAGACGATCGGCAGGCCGCCGCACCGATCCCTCAGACTGCCAGGCCGAGCTGGGTGAGCCGACCTGGCTGTCGCTCGTGCCCGAAGGCACCCGTCGGGTTCCTGCCGGGGGAGTCGTGTTTGGCGATGTGGAGATGAACTGGTACCAGCGGCAGGGCTCCACCCCCCTCGTGTCGTCACAGGGGCAGGTGATGGACCACGTCGGCCTTGGTGTCGCCGACCTCAACGCCTGGCTCGCCAAGCTACGGCGCGAGGGCGTTCGGGTTGTCCGCGAGCCACAGTCGCTGGGCGATACCCGGTCGTTCTTCATTGAAGGGCCCAGCCTGGAGCTCATCGAGCTGGTTGAGCTGCAGCCCTGAGATTCAGTGCGTCGACCGCGCCTGGGTCGGTTACCATCTGTTCCGCGCCGGGCCACGGACGACATCGTTGCGTAGTGCCTGGCGGCACGCAGCCGTGTGACCACGGCACCGAACCAGCCCTGCGAATTGGGCACGAGAGGACACACGATGACGCGGATGTGGATGGCGTGCGGTCTGGTCTTCGCATTTCTGGCCGCAGGAGTGCTGCCTCAGGTGCTGGCGGCGCAACAGCGTCAGCGGCTGAATCCGATGATTGCCGCGCTGGCGAACGGCGGCGCGGCCATTTCCGGACGGGACTGGCAGTTCATCGATCTCGAACACAATCCGCTCGACCTCACCAAGTTCGATCAGACCATTGATGGCCTGATGAAGACCCGCCGGGCGGACGGCACGGTGGAACTGAAGCTGGCACCAATCGTCCGAATCCCGATGGACGGCGACGAGCCGTTCAAATGGGCCGTGAAGCAGATTCTCGAGATCGGTGCGATGGGCGTGGTGTTTCCGCGCGTCGAGACAAAGGCCCAGGCCGAACTGGCCGTCCGCACCCACCGCTTCAAGCCGCAGAAGGGGGCGAAGCTGCCGAACCCGCCTGGGCTTCGCCATGTCACGCCGACAAAGGCGGCCCGCCGTTGGGGGCTCAGTATCGATGACTACATCGACCGGTATGCCGATGTCTGGCCGCTGAATCCGGAGGGCGAACTGTTCACCATGATCATGATCGAGTCGGTCGAAGGGTTGGCCAACATCAACGAGATCGTGTCAGTGCCAGGCATCGGCGCCATTTTCATTGGTCCGAACGACTTCAGCATGTCGCTGGGCAATGGTCGGTGGGCCCCGAAGCACCCTGAGGGCACCGAGAAGGGCTTCCAGACGATTCTGGCCGCCTGCAAGGCGAATAACGTGATCTGCGGCATGCAGGTCGACGGCGGTCAGGCGGCCATTGATGAACGCATCAAGCAGGGCTGGCGCGTGATCCTCGGCGGTGGCAACTAGGTCCGGCAGAGCTGGGGATACGCTGATGAATCGATTCGCACGACGGGCGATTGTGGGCGTGGCCGCTGTGGCTACGATGGTGGGGATGCTGACGCTGCCGCGCGTGTCAGCCCAGACGCCGGCCGCCGCGTGGGACGGCATCTACTCCGAGGCGCAGGCGACGCGCGGAGCCAGGGTCTACCAGCAGTACTGCGTGTTCTGCCATGGCAAGGACCTCGCAGGCGGCAATCTGGCGCCGGCGG
>JAKFYA010000379.1 GCA_021731095.1 Acidobacteriota bacterium
GGCGCCAACACCATGGCCGCCGGTCCGTCCGCCACCTTCCTCACCGGTGGTTGCCTTGCGGCGCTTGCGGCGGCGGCCATGGTGTTGGCGCCTGGTGCGGCCCTTGGCGCACGGCGGCTCAGTGCCCGGTCAGCTGGCGTGCCGCCACGAAGCCGAGCCAGCCGGCCGTGAAGGCACCGGCCAGGGTGAGACCGGCGTTCAGCCCGGCCAGCCCGTAGGCGCCGTTCTGCAACATCCGGGTGGTCTCGTGGTTGAAGCTCGAGTAGGTGGTCAGTCCGCCGAGAAAGCCCACCGTCAGGGCCACGCGCACCGTGGGCGACCAGGTGAACGCGAGGGCCACTTCCATGAGAAACGCCATCAGGAAACATCCGGCCAGGTTCACCAGCAGGGTGCCGAATGGAAAGGACGCGCCCAGTCGCTCGGCGGCCCAGATGCCCACGAGATAGCGGGCGCCCGTACCGGCCGCACCTGCCAGACACACCCAGAGAAGTCGATCCATGCGACTATTTCACTCCGTTTCGGTATGACTGTCAGCACCGGGTACCGGTGGCGACGATCTTGCCTATGAGGTTGACGTGCGGAGCGACACCCGCTCTTGGAGGCAGTCTATGACCCTACGTTCCCTTGCAATCACGATGTCGGCAACACTCATCGCAGTCGCCGTGGCCACGCCGGCGGCAGCCCAGAACTCGAAGGCCGTCCAGGGTGGCGCGCTCTTTCTGACCTACTGCGCGTCCTGCCACGGCGAGAAGGCCAATGGCCAGGGTCAGGTGGCGGCGGCGATGAAGAACAAGCCGGCGGATCTGACGCAGATCGCCAAGAAAAACGGCGGAACCTTCCCGGGAGATCGGGTCTACCGGTCCATCGACGGACGCAACCCGGCCGCAGGCCACGGCGGGCAGAGCATGCCGGTGTGGGGCGATGCGCTGAAGCGGGCAGAAGGCGGCGGCACCTCGCCGGACGCCGTGAAATCGAAGATTGAAGCCCTGGTCGCCTACCTGGAAAGCGTTCAGGCCAAGTAGGCGCTGCGCCGGGCGCGGCGGGGATTCTTACCCGCGCCCGGCGAAATTCCCCGTTCTACTTGTGCACGCCCGGCGCTTCGTGGCCGGTCCGCTCGACATATTCGACATAGCTGCCCGGGTAGGCGTGCGGCTCGGCATCCGTGCCCGACTCGCCACCCAGTTCCAGTACCCGATTGCTCAGTCCGCGCAGGAACGCGCGGTCGTGCGACACGAAGAGCATGGTCCCCTCGAAGTTCTTGAGGGCCTCCACCAGCATTTCCTTGGTCGCCAGGTCCAGGTGGTTGGTCGGCTCGTCCAGCACCAGGAAGTTCGGCGGATTCAGGAGCATGCGCGCCATCACCAGGCGCGTCTTCTCGCCACCTGACAGCGCGCGGATCTTCTTGTCGATGTCGTCACCGGAGAACTGGAACGCCCCGGCCAGGCTGCGCAGGACGCCAATCGACTCGTGCGGGAAGTCCTGCTGCAGCTGTTCCTCGATGGTGAGGTCCGGGTTCAGCAGGTCCAGCGCCTGCTGCGCGAAGTAGCCCATCCGCAGGCTGGCGCCCAGGGTCACCTCGCCAGCGTCTGGCGTGAGCGCCCCGGCCACAATCTTCAGCAGCGTCGATTTGCCGGCGCCGTTCCGGCCCATCACGCACCAGCGCTCGCCGCGACGGACCGTGAGGTTCAGGCCGTCATAGATGACGCGCCTGCCGTAGGCCTTGTTCAACCCTTCGATGGTCACCACCTGATCGCCCGAACGGGGTGGCTGGCGGAAGTCGAACTTCACGATGCGACGCTTCTTCGGCAGCTCGATCTTCTCAATCTTGTCGAGCGCCTTCACGCGGCTCTGCACCTGTGCCGCCTTGGCCGCGTGGGCCGAGAAGCGCTCGATGAACCGCTGCTCCTTGGCCAGCATGGCCTGCTGGCGCGCATACGCGGCCTCGCGGTTGGTCTCACGGATCGAGCGTTCGCGTTCGTAGAAGTCGTAGTTGCCCGAGTAGACCGTAATCTCGCCGTCGTCAATCTCGGCAATCTTCGACACCACGCGGTTCATGAACTCGCGGTCGTGCGAGGTCATCAGCAGCGCGCCCGGAAGCGAGGTGAGGAACTGCTCCAGCCAGACAATCGACTCGATGTCGAGGTGGTTGGTCGGTTCGTCCATGAGCAGGACGTCGGGCCGGCCCAGGAGCACGCGCGCCATGGCGACGCGCATCTTCCAGCCGCCCGACAGCGCCCCGACGTCACCCTCGATGCGCTCGTCGTCGAAACCCAGCCCGTGCAGCACTTCGCGCGCCTGGCTTTCGAGCGAGTAGCCGCCCAGATGGTCGTACTCCTCCTGCACCTCGCCGAACCGCCCGAGGATGGTGTCCATCCGGTCGGCCTGGTCCGGGTCCACCATGGCCTGCTGCAGGGCCTCCAGTTCGTGGTGGAGCTCGCCCACCCGACCGCTGCCCGCGATGGCTTCATCGAGCACCGACCGTCCGGACATCTCCTCGACGTCCTGACGGAAGTAGCCGATGGTCATCTTCTTCGGCACCGAGACTTCACCGTCGTCGGGTGTCTCCTGTCCGATGATCATCCGGAACAGCGTGGTTTTGCCGGCGCCGTTCGGCCCCACCAGTCCCACGCGTTCTCCCGGATTGAGCTGGAAGGACGCATCGACGAAGAGCACCTGACGGCCGTACTGCTTGTTGACTCTCGAGAACGAAATCATTCGACCAACAGGGTACTACGCCGCCCGCATATAATCGGCCCGGTCCCGTGACAACCGCCTACGCCCCGCAGCCCCGCGCGCACACGCCTGTTTACGCCCGCCTGTATGTGCAGGTGCTGGTGGCCATCGCACTCGGGGCGCTGCTGGGGGCGCTGCAGCCGGACCTGGCCTCGTCCATGAAGCCGCTGGGCGACGGCTTCATCAAGCTGATCCGGATGATCATCGCGCCCGTGATTTTCGCCACGGTGGTCGCCGGCATCGCCACCATGGGCGACATCCGCGACCTGGGGCGCATCGGCATCAAGACGCTGCTCTACTTCGAGGTCATCACCACACCCATCGTGCTGGTCATCTCGCTGGCCGTCGTGAACCTGGTGCAGCCGGGCGCCGGCATCAACGCCGTGGCGTCATCCCTCGACCCGAAGACGGTCGCCGCCTATGCCACCAGCGCCGAGTCCCTTACCACCACCCAGTTCCTGCTGAACGTCATTCCCAACACGCTGGTCGACGCCTTTGCCAAGGGCGACATCCTCCAGGTGCTGCTGGTGTCGGTGCTGTTCGGGCTGTCGCTGCTCTTTCTCGGTGAGCGCGGCAAACCGTTGCTCACCTTCATCGAAGGGCTGTCGGACGCGCTGTTCGGCGTCGTGAAGATCGTGATGCGCGCCGCGCCCGTGGGGGCCTTCGGCGCCATGGCCTTCACCATCGGCACGTACGGTGTGGGGACGCTCCTGTCACTCGGCAAGCTGATGGCCGCCTTCTACCTGGCCTGTCTGCTCTTCATCCTGCTGGGCATGGGCGCCATCGCCCGGGTGTGCGGCTTCAGCATCATCCGCTTCATCCTCTACCTGAAGGACGAGATCCTCATCGTGCTGGGCACCTCCTCGTCCGAGTCGGTGCTGCCGCGCCTGATGGCGCGACTCGAGCAGCTCGGGTGTTCGAAGCGGGTGGTCGGCCTTGTGGTCCCGACCGGCTACTCGATGAATCTGGATGGCACCACGGTGTACATGGCCATGGCCGCCGTCTTCATTGCCCAGGCGACCAATACGCCCATGCCCCTGTCCAAGCAGCTCGGACTGATGGCCGTGCTGATGCTGACCTCGAAGGGCGCGGCCGGTGTGACCGGCAGCGGGTTCGTGACACTGGCGGCCACGCTCTCGGCCATCCCGTCCATTCCCGTCGCGGGGCTGGCACTGCTGGTCGGCGTGGACCGCTTCATGTCCGAGGCGCGCGCCATCACCAACCTCATTGGCAATGCGGTGGCCGCGGTCGTGGTGGCCAAGTGGGAGGGTGCGCTCGACGTGGAGCGCATGCAGGCGGAACTCGAGAAGAGGATTTAGTTAAGTACCTTCTCGAGTTTCTCAAATAGCTCGCCAAAGGTTTTGCGCGTCTTGGCAGACAACTTTGTCTTGGGATCACTGCGAACGCCATCTAGGAATTGCTTTGCCAAGACAGCCTTGCTACGCCGCTTTGCAACTTCTGAGTTCTTTCCTTCACCGATCTCGGCTTCGCCCTTCTCGCGGAGCACGAGTCGACGAAAGTCCTCTGGATCAAAAAGGTCCTCGGTAGCGTATCCCTGGATATCCGATGCCATGACAACATGGCTGGGCTCGACCCTTAGCTCTTCCTGAAGCTCCCGTGCGACAGATCTTCCTTCTCTATCATTGTCAAGTAGCGCAAGCCATTGCAGGCCCCAGCCGATTGCAAGCGAAGCGAGAATTGGCACTTTTGTCGCCCCAACTGCCGGCACAATCGAAAATGCCTTAGGAGAGAGACCCAAGATCAGCCTCATTGCCTCTAGGTAGTAATAGTCGGATATGCCCTCAACGAACACGCTCTTCTTGGAGATTGTTGAAAGGGAGTTCGAAACGTCTAACCCAAGAGCTGTGACGATGGGAGTCATCGTGTCTATGTCGCTGCCACGATGCGCCTTGTTTTCAACCTTTGTGCCTTGTCGCTCATTGCCTGCGCGATCATTTACTACCAATCGAACCCTATCAAGTCTATTGGCCCGAATGAGGTAAGGAGAGTGCGTGCTAATTACAACTTGCGAACTCTCGGGCAATGCCTCCAAAACGGTCAAAACGTCGCCCTGTGCCTTCGCATGAAGATAGAGCCCAGGCTCGTCAATTAGAACGAGATTGGTGTCACCTCCTTCAGCTTGAAGTCTAAGAAAGAACGACAAGAACCATTGAAACCCTCGACTGCGCTGATCTGCCCTGAAGTGCTCGGTGTTGTTTTCTTCCCTCACCCAGAACTGCAGCTTGTCGCCGTCAGCCATTGCATCGAGAAATACTCGGTCCTGATGCCAGTGCTGGAGAAAGGCATCACTGATCTGAGCGCTGTGGCGTGAAAGGTAGTTCACACGCCGTTGCCGGTCGCCGGTTTGTGCGAGCTTGGCAAGATCAAGCCCAGAAATCTTAGCGAAATCTCTTACGCTTCCATTCTCATGAGCCGTGTTGACTTCGACTTCATTTGGTAGCAGGTCTTCAAAATCACTGAAGAAGACAAATGTTGGAATGTGACCCGCTATTTCATCCGCTACTAGGTCAGACGCAACGCCCGAAGGGATGCCGCTTCTCATCTCCCTGAGTGTTGCCAACTCACCGAGATAGTTGGCCTTGAGGTCCCCCGGGACTATGCCGGAGACTTGCTTAGCAATGACTGCCAAGAAAGCATCAATTGCCTTGGCGTCAACGCGGATGTCACCGCCTAACAGTGGCAGGGGGACAGCCGGCAGCTCCGCAAGCGAACCGAGCTGGAACACGTCAAGAAGACTTGTCGCCTTCTGAAACCCAATCCGACCTTGCTCCAAATCGAGGGGACCCGCGACTTCGGGCGAGATCGAGTATCCATCGATGGTCTTTGTGAGTTCGATACCTTCTGAAAACCAAAGTTCTACGAGGTGATCGACATCCTCAAGCCCAGTGGCATCGACAATTTCTCCAGCCTCCTCGCGACTGACTGAGAGCCACAATGTTATGGACGTATTTCCTTCGCCAGATAGCGGTGCGGCAGCTTCCGAGATTTCCCAGTTCCTATCGAAGTCTCTGAGCGCCTCAAGAAGGGCGGACTTTCCGGACTCATTCTTTCCGGCGAGAGTTGTTACGTCTGAGGCCAACCAACAGTCACCACTGTCGACGATGGACTTGTAGTTCCTCACACGAAACTTCTTGATTCTCACATCTCACCTCTCGCCGGAATTATATGTACAGTTGCTTCGGCGGACTCCAGCCAATCCCCTTCCCAGAATTGCTGGACGCTTCAGCTGCACTCAGGCCGGCAGCGGATGCCGCGCGCTGAGGACGTCCATCACGCGCGCCACGTCCTGGGATTCCTGGTGACGAATGGCCGCCACCACGGCGGCGGTGACCGGGGGCGGTGACAGCACGGCCCGCCCGACCACGGTGGCCAGGAGGTCGCGACCCACGATCATCGGATGCCGGGCCCATTCCGACAGCGGCGCCAGGTGCCGTGCTTCGTCCCAGGCGAACGCCCGGGCCTTCTTCAGGCTGAACTCCACCACGACGTCATCGGTCGCGCCGGCCAGTTCCTCGAGTCGGCCGATGGCAGGCGACACCGACACGATGCCGGACTTGACGTCGTCCACCAGGCTCACGAGCAGGTCGTTGATCCGGTCGAAGTCGCTCCGCAACCCCTGGAGCGCCGCACCGGGCGCCACCTGGGCCGCCGCGATGCCGAGATCCAGATTGATGTGGGCGTTCATGCCGGCCATGAGGTGCTGCAGGATGATGTGCTGCGGGTTGTCGGCGGCAGCAAAGGCCACGCGCCAGCTTCCCGAGATGGGCCGCCCGCCCCGCCACCCGTCGTAGGCATCAAGGTACCGACGCGCGAAGAGCACATCCAGCCGCTCCATCCGCGGTCCATCCTGGAAGTCGCCGCGCGCGATGCCGGCCTTCACCTCGATGGTGACAACTCGGTAAAGCGCCGCGAAATAGCCGGCCCGGCTCCCGGTGTGGCGCGCCTCCCGGGCGATGGTGGTCAGGCGGGTGATGATCTCGTCGATAGTCATGCG
>JAKFYA010000208.1 GCA_021731095.1 Acidobacteriota bacterium
GCTGGTCTCCCAGCCTGACAACGGCGAGCAGGCGCTGGAGATTGTCGAAGTCCTCATCCGGTCCAACAGTGTGGACGTGGTGGTGGTCGATTCGGTCGCGGCCCTGGTGCCCAAGGCCGAGATCGAAGGCGAGATGGGCGAGGCGCAGATGGGGCTGCAGGCGCGCCTGATGTCGCAGGCCCTCCGGAAGCTGACCGGTGCCGTGTCCAAGAGCAAGACGTGCCTCATCTTCATCAACCAGCTCCGCGAGAAGATCGGTGTGATGTTCGGCAACCCGGAGACGACCACAGGCGGGCGGGCGCTGAAGTTCTACTCGTCGGTCCGCATCGACATCCGCCGCATTGCCGCCATCAAGGACGGCGACCAGGTCGTGGGTGGCCGGACGCGCGTGAAGGTGGTCAAGAACAAGGTGGCCCCCCCGTTCCGCGAGGCGGAGTTCGACGTCATGTATGGCGAAGGCATCTCGAAGGAAGGCGACCTGCTGGACATGGCCGTCGAGAAGAAAATCGTCGAGAAGTCAGGGGCCTGGTTTGCCTATGGCGGCGAGCGCCTGGGTCAGGGCCGCGAGAACGTCAAGCAGTTCATGAAGGACAACCCCGCCATCACGGCCGCCATCGAAGAAAAGGTGCGTCGCGAACTGGGGCTGTTCCGGGAGCCGGCAGCCGCAGAGGTCTAGGCCGTCTTCAGCATGTGGCGGCTCCAGCCTGGACCCGCCACATGCCACCTCGCCCCGCCGAACCGACACATTTGTGACTTGACGAGGCGACGGCTTGGGTGGACAACGAGACATGCCCTCTCACGCATCCGACAGCCCCAATCCGCTGGAAGCCCGCGTCGTTCAGGCGGCGACCGCGTGCGCGGCCAATCTGCCACCGTCGGCAGATTCGTTCGCCACGGATCGCCTCCGGTTCGAGCGAAGCTATCAGGCCCTGTTGAAGGCGCTGCGCGACTATGACGTGCGGCACGCCTACGACCGCGAGGGACGGCCCGGTGCGATCGAAGTGGTTCGCGCCGCCCTTCCGTCGACGGAGCGCGACCTGCTGCAGGCGGTCATTGATGACTTCACCTGCGAATTGGCGGCGGTGCAGGAAGCGCTGTATCGCGTGGTCATGGCCGGGCGCCCCGGGCAGCCCTGAGCCTCGCAGCGCGGGCGGTTCAGCGCCGGTGTGGCCCATCAACACCACCACGTGCCACGGCGGCACGGATGTCCCAGATTCAGGAGCATGCCATGTCACTTTCCCAGCAGGCCCTCACCGAACTCGACTCGGCCCGCGAGTTCTTCAATCGGTCAACCCGCCAGCTCTCAGAAGACCATTCCGGGTTTGCCCCGGCCCCGGGCATGATGACGGCGGCGCAACAGGTTGCTCATGCGGCGCAGACCATCGACTGGTTTGTCGATGGCGCATTCAACCCTGCCGGCTTCTCCCTGGACTTCGAGGCCCACATGACCGAGGTGTCTGGTTGCACCTCACTGGCCGCCGCGCGGAACTGGTTCGAGAAGGCGATTGCGGATGCCAGGCAGGCGTTCACCGACAAGAGCGACGAGGAACTGCTGGCGCCAATGCCGCCCGGCCCCATCATGGGTGGCGCGCCGCGCTTTGCGGTGGTGGGCGCACTGGTCGACCACACGGCGCACCATCGCGGCGCGCTGACGGTGTATGCACGCCTGAACGGCCTCGTCCCGCCGATGCCCTACGGCGACATGTAACACGAACCGTTGTCGGCCCATGGCCGGACTCTGGCAAGCCGAGTCCGGCCATGGCTCGTCACGAACAGATATAGGCGGCCATCTGTTCGATGGCAAAGGCCTGATCGGCAATGACGTCCTTGACCAGGTCCCCGATCGACAGCACACCAACCACGGCGCCGTCGGTCACGACAGGCAGGTGCCGTACGCGGTGCCTGGTCATGGCAGCCAGACATGCTTCGACCGTCATGCCGGGCGACACACACAGCACGTCACGCACCATGATGTCTGCCACTCTGATATCGCGGGAGGCGCGCCGCAGCAGCGTCACCTTTCGCGCATAGTCCCGCTCGGAGACGATGCCGACCAGACGTGACGCGTCCATCACGAGCAACGCGCCGATGTCGTAGCGCGCCATGGTTTCCAGGGCCTCGTACACACTGGCGTCCGGCGAGATGGAGACCAGCCGGAGCGGTTTGGCATCGAGCAGTTGGGTGAGCGTGCGCATGACGGCGTCCTCCGGAAGGCGGTGTGGACGAACGACGGCGGAACGACGCGAACACGATACGAGGGAGGGAGTGGTGGCCAGGGCCGGGATCGAACCAGCGACACCGCGATTTTCAATCGCGTGCTCTACCAACTGAGCTACCTAGCCTTCGGGTGTGCACCCTTTGGGGGGCCGAGCGCCTGAGGCCAGGAGAACGACCCCGCGAACGGAAACGCCACTATAGCATACGCGCGTGCCTGTCTGTCAGGGCCGCTGTGCGCACGTGGCGGTTTGACCCCTTCGCGAGGCTGGCCGTACACTGGTGCGTTACCCGCCCTCACGGGCGCTCGTCTTCAATCCTCGTACTTCTGTCATGGAGTCGCGTGTGAAACACGGAATTGTCTTCGTCGGTCTGCTTGCCCTGCTGTCCGGCTGTTCGAAAACGGCGTCCACCAAGGAGGCGGCACCGGCGGCCGAGCAGAAGACCGAGGCGCCAGCCGAGGCCAAGCCCGTGCCGGACCAGTTGCCCGACGTGCTCGCGCGCATCAACGGCGAGACCGTGACCAAGGCCGAGTTCGAGCAGGCCCTCGCGCAGCTCGAGCAGCGGGCGGGCCGGAGCGTGCCGGCCGAGCAGCGAAATCAGGTCTATCGTGACGTCCTCGATCAGCTGATCGGGTTCAAGCTGCTCTCCCAGGAGGCCACGGCGCGCAAGATCGACGTGCCGGCCACGGAACTCGAGGAGCGCATGAACGCGGTGAAGGGACACTTCGGCACGCCAGCGGAATTCGAGAAGGCACTGGCCGCACAGAACGTGACCCTGGACAAGTTCAAGGAACAGACCTTGGGCGAAATCCGCATGGGCAAGATGATGGAAGTCGAGGTCGAGAAGAAGGTCAGTGTGGGCCCGACCGACCTGGACGACTTCTACAAGAAGAATCCCGACCAGTTCAAGCAGCCCGAGCGCGTACGCGCCAGCCACATCCTGCTGCAGGTGGCGGCCGAGGCGGACGCGAAGAAGAAGGCGGACGTGAAGGCCAAGGCCGAAGGCATCCTGAAGAAGATCAAGGCCGGCGGCGACTTCGCCGAACTCGCCAAGAAGAATTCAGAGGATCCGGGCAACGCACCAGCCGGCGGCGACCTGGGCTACTTCACGAAGGGACAGATGGTGGGCGCGTTCGAACGCGTGGCGTTCGAGCTGAAGCCCGGCGCGGTCAGCGACCTGGTGGAAACGCCATTCGGCTTCCACATCATCAAAGTGGTCGACAAGCAGGACGGCAAGATGCTGACGCTCGACGAGGTCCGTCCGCAGCTTGAACAGTTCCTCAAGCAGCGTCAGCGCGAAGAGAAGACGCTGGCGTTTGTGAAGAGCCTCAAGACCAAAGGCAAGGTCGAGATTCTCATCTAGACGTCACCCCACCCTTTACGGCGCCTGATGTCGCGGCGTGCCCGGCGGTCTGTCCCCGCCGCGGCCGCCGCGGCACGATACACCTGCTCCGCCCGCCGCAACTCCTTCTCTTCCGCCGACACTGGCGGCGTCAGATCGTCAAACAGGGCACGCGCCTCCGCCTTCGGCAGGGAGCGATCCGCCACGCCCACGATCGTCACGGTCTGCTTGCGGCCAAACGGCCGCTGAATGACCACCGCATCGCCAGGCTTGACGACGCGGTGCGGCTTGGCGCGGTCCCCATTGACCTCCACCTTGCCCAGCACGCAGGCCTGCTTGGCCTCGGACCGGGTCTTGAACAGGCAGGCGACGTCAAGCCAGACATCCAGCCGGACAGGTGACGAATGGGGCGGCACCAGGCTCATCACCGCATTGTGCCCCAGAGGGCGTGATGTACCATCAGTCCAGCCGTGCCCCGCAATCAGGAAGTCATCCGTCAGTGGAAGCTCCTGCACGCCCTCGAGGCCGCCCGCCACGGCATCTCCCTGGACGAGCTTGCGAGGGACCTCGACGTCACCACCCGTACCATCCGGCGTGATCTGGCCGCCCTGCAGGAAGCAGGATTCCCGCTCTATGACGTCCGCGACGACCTGGACCGCGTCCGGTGGTGCCTCGAAGGTCAGGCCTTCAAGAGCCTCGATACCGGCTTCACGCTCGCCGAACTCTGCGCGCTGTATCTGAGTCGCAACCTGCTGGAAGCCGTCGGCGGGTCCCCGTTCCAGCGCGACCTGGGACACGCCTTCTCCAGACTTGAGGCGGCCCTGTCTCCCCGGATGCGCCAGTTCCTCGATCGCCTGCCGGGCGTGGTCGGCGCCAAACCCGGTCCTCGCGTGCATGCCGGGGCCGCCGAACCCGGCGTGGTCGACAAGCTGCTCGAGGCCACACTCCACCTGCGATGCGCCACCATGCGTTACGACTCCGCCTCCAGCGGGAGGGAGAAGCAGTACCTGGTGCACCCGTATCGTCTGGCCTTCGCCCACGGCGGTCTGTATCTCATTGCGTTCGTCCCCGAGTACGACGCCATCCGGACGTTTGCCGTGGACCGCATCCGCTCCGTGTCCCTGGAAAAGCAGGCGTTCGCGCCGCGCCGGGAACTGCCCGAGGACCTGTTCGAGAACTCGCTCGGGGTCAATACCGGGCCAACGGCGCTGGCTGAGGTGCGTTTCGCCAGCCAGGTCGCGCCGTTTGTCCGCGCCCGGCTCTGGCATGCGTCCCAGCGCCTGACTGACCACCCGGACGGCTCGCTCACCCTCACACTCGATGTCTGTCACGACTGGGCCCTCCGGAGCTGGATTCTCGGATGGGGTCCGTTTGCCCGGGTCTTGTCGCCCGCATCGCTGGCCAGCGATGTCGCCGCCGAACTGCGCCGTGCCGCCGCGCAATACGCTTCGCAGGACTCCTGACTATGCCTACACGCCGCTTCCCCGCTGCGCTCATCATCGCGCTGGTGGCTGCCTTCATCGTGGCGCCCTCCGCTGTCGGCTACTTCACTGACTGGCTCTGGTTCAATGAGGTCGGCTACCTCCAGGTCTTCCTGGGCATGCTCGGCACCCAGGCCCAGCTCTTTGTCATCGTGGCGCTGCTCTCGCTGCTGTGGCTCGTGCCGAATCTCACGACGGCTGTCAGCGCGATCGGCGACATCCGCCCCGTCTTCACCACACCAGAGGGCATGCGGTTTGCCCTGCCGGACCGGGCGCACCTTCGCCGCATTGCCGTGAACGTCTCGCTGGCGCTGTCGGTGCTGATTGGCCTGTACGGATCGAGCGAATGGATGGTGTGGCTGGGGTGGCGGCATGCGCAGCCCTTTGGCCAGGTGGATCCCATCCTTGGCCGGGACGTGTCGTTCTATGTCTTCTCCCTGCCCTTCCTCCGCTTCGTGCAGGGACTGGCCACGGCCGTCGTCCTGCTGTCCGGCCTGATCGTCGGTGCGCTCTACCTGGTGTCCGGCAATCTCACCAGCGGATTTCCCGCCCGCATGACCATCCGGCCTGGCGCCCGTCGTCACCTCTCGCTCCTCGCCGCCACGGCCCTGGCGCTGATGGCCCTCGGCACCTGGCTGGGCCGGGCCGAGTTTCTGCTCAAGGCCAACGCCCTCTTCAGCGGCCCCGGCTATGCCGATGTGCACGCCAGAATGCCCGCCGCCGCTCTCCTGGCCGTGGCACTCGGCCTGTCATCGGCGCTGCTGGTGCTGCAGGCCTTCTCGGCCCGGACCTGGGCCGCCGCGGTGGGCATCGGGCTCAGCCTCGTTGTCTGGCTGGGCGGCGAAGTGTACGCCACCGCGCTTCAGCGCTTCGTGGTCACCCCCAATGAGCAGGTCAGCGAGACGCCGTTCATCCAGCACAACATCGAGGCCACGCGTCGCGCCTTCAAGCTGGATCACGTGGAGACCCGCGAGCTTGCCGGTGGTGTCGAACTGACTGCCGCGCAGATCGCGGCCAACAAATCAACGCTCGACAATGTCCGACTCTGGGACACCCAGCCCCTGCTCGACACCTTCGGCCAGATGCAGGAGATCCGGACCTACTACGACTTCGCGTCCATCGACATCGACCGCTACATGATTGATGGCGTGTCACGGCAGGTGATGCTGTCGGCCCGCGAGCTGAACTCGGCCAGCCTCCCCAACCGGACGTGGGTCAACGAACGCCTCACCTTCACGCACGGGTATGGCCTGACCCTCGGCCCGGTGAATCAGGTGACCGCAGAGGGACTTCCGACGCTCCTCGTGCAGAACATTCCTCCGGAGAGCGTGGGCGATCTGACCATTACCGAGCCGAGCATCTACTTCGGCGAACTCTCGAACGACTACGTCATCGTCCGCACGGGCACCAAGGAGTTCCACTACCCCAAAGGCGACGACAACGTCTTCACGACCTATGCCGGCACCGGCGGCATCGCGCTGAGCTCGGTCTGGCGCAAGGTGCTGTTCGCCGTCAGGTTCGGCGCCTACCAGATGCTGCTCAGCAACGACATCACCCCGGACAGCCGGGTTCTGATGCACCGGAACATCCGCGAACGCGTGCGCCCGCTCGCACCCTTCCTGTCCTTCGACGGCGACCCGTATCTGGTCGTGTCTGGTGGCCGGATGGTCTGGATCTACGACGCCTACACGACCAGC
>JAKFYA010000472.1 GCA_021731095.1 Acidobacteriota bacterium
CGAAGGCTGAGCCAAACATCTCGAGCATCCCGCGAAATGCCTCGATGTCGCCAGCGCCGAGCACTCGGATCGATGTGGGATTCACCATAAGCGACAGACCTCGGTTGGTCGGTTGTGCGGCCTAACGACTTGCGGCTGAGCGGCCGCGCTTTTCAGCGGTCCGCTCCAGCCGCTTGTTAGCCGGCGTGCTCCCGCATTCAATGCCCCCTCGTGAGCACGAATGTTCGCTCTTGACATGGTTCGCCGCGAAATATTGTTGATGTCGTCCGTTCATCCCAGAACCCCACGCGCCGCAGCAATGCCACCGACGCTGCGTTGCGAACGTCCGTGACAGCCACGACCGATCGCACGCGTTCCTGGCCTAGCAGCGCCTCGGTTATGGCGGTGACGGCTTCGGTCCCGTACCCTCGTCTCTGCGCCGACCGTGCCACCGTAAAGCCGATCTCGACGACGCCCTCGCTCTCGTCGACAACGCACAGCCCAAGGTCCCCGATCACCTCGCCCGTCTCTCGTCGCGTCACCGCCACCTGTAACCACTGCCCGGCCGCACCTAGTGTCTGCCGAGCTTGCCCTGCCAGGAACAACCGCGCCTCCTGGTCTGGCATTGGCTCCCACCCTTGATACCGGGCAACCACGGGATCGGATCGGTAGGCTTGAAATGGCGCGAGGTCTTCGGCTGTGAACCGTCGGAGCACGAGGCGAGCTGTCTGAATCGGAAGAACGTCCATTGCTCTGGTGACCTGTCTGTTACTTCCGATTGCGCCTTCGCCCGGCTAACGCTACGAATGAGCCGCGCGCTTCTTCCGAACCGGGCGTGTCGGCTCCATTCGTTTGTTAGCCGGTCGTCGTGCTGCGCGCCACCGGCGCAGCGAGGACGGGCTCTCGTTGGAAGCGAGACCCAACAGTAGCGCCTCGACTTCAATGTCCTCATCAAGCTGTGGCCAGTGAATGCCTATGCCCGCCCCGATCAGCTCCCACCGTTTCCGTTCACTGGGTGTGCCGGCAGCCAGGCGTGGATACCAGGAGACAGGTACCGAGACGAACCGGCCGTCGCGCAACTCGACCACCAGGTGGTCGGCCGTGACCCGAACGCTGCGCGCGGCCGCCCGGTCAGCGGCGAGTGCGGAAGTAGCCATCCCATGCCCTCACGAGGTCAGGCTGGTGCTGTTGCACCAGCGCCTTGATCTTCTGGAGTTCGTGTGACCCGAAGCCTTCGTTGTACTCCAGTCCGACGGGTTCCAGCCAGAACTTGGCAGTGCGCTCGTCCCGCCCTACATGGACGTGCCGTGGCTCGCCGCGGTCGCTGGAAAAGAAGAAGAACCGATACGGTCCCTCTCGGAGAACTGTCGGACTCACGCCAGAATTGTCGCAGCTTTCCGGCCATCGATCGAGCGATTCGGTATCCGGCTCACGAGTTGCGGCTCTCCAGCTGCCGCACACGATCACTGCGGCCGTCTGGTGCGGCGCATGTTGGGCGGCTGCTTCGCCCGTGGCTACCGACTCGCGACACATGGAGAGAGGGCTGCCCGAGCGGCTACCGGGAGATCCGCGAACGAGAAGTCCGCCTGCTCGCCTGGAAACAGATCTCGAACCACGAGACTCTGCGAGGGGAGTACCAGTGATGGAATTGACAACGAGGCCAGCCCCTTGCCCACACCCGACCCGTTGCCCATGGCCTCCTGTCCCTCCACGGCGTGGCGACCGTGAACCGAGCCATCGACCACGGTCACGAGGGAACCCGTCGTGGCCACCGGCGACCACGCCACCTGTATGTGGCCGAGTCGAGAGGCGTGGTCACACGAGAGGAGGAGTCGATACGACTCGACGACGTCGGCCTGGCGTGGCACCTCTCGCACGATGCTGACAGTCGCCTGGCGGGCCTTCGCGGCCGTGCCGTCGCTGTAGCTCAGGTGCCACGACCCAGAAGCCGCGGCGCGCTCGGCCAGCGCGGCGGCCAGACCCAGCGTGACCCCCAACTCCGGTGGGGCAATTCCCGCCGCCATGATCGCGCCCCCGTAGACGCGCTTCGTGAGCTGAGTGCGTGCCGCCTCGTCCGACGCCGACCTGGCGATGGAAGCCAGAGGCAATCCCGAGGTGAGCTTCGACAGCATCATGGCCGCCAAGCTCGGCGTCACGGTGGCAGCGTCAAATCCCTGCAGCGACAGCCCCCCATTTCGCGTGCGGTCCGTGTGGCACACCGCGCAGTGCTTCTGGACCACGGCGTTCTGCTGAGCCACGGACAGCGGCTCCGCCAGCGCGCCAACGGGTGTTGCCACTATCACAGCCATCCCAAGAAGAAATCCGGCGCTGCGCCTCATGTTGATTCCTCACAGTTTCGAGCCGAGTCGGCAAGCCCGCGCGCGGTCTGGTGCTTGCTTCGTTAGACCGGAACGTCGCGCGGCGGCGCGGAGCCGGTTGCGGCCTACTCGCGCGGCTTCTCCTCGAGCTCGAGGCGGATAGTCTCACGGGTTCGCCTCTTCTCCCCATCTCGCTCGGCTTCGGCATGGTTCTCGGGTAGCGGGCGAAGCGAAAACAGCCCCTGCCTGATGAACGCCTCCCGACACCAGTCACGCCAGCTGCGCTTGAGAGCAAAGCTCATGATGGATCCCACTCCATGCGTTGGGGTCTACGGGAACACCGTCCTAAGCGTCCGTGAGTTGCACGTGACGGCACAACACGTACTAGACGACCTGTATCGCATCGCGGAGAACGCTGGCCAACTTCTCGGGTTCGTCCGTTCCGACTCGAAAGCGAGCGCCACCAGTGAGTTGGAGTTCCACGCCGCCCGAACCCGACACGTTCCAGAGCCAGCCGCTCGGTGTGAGCCGGATCCCCCACCCGTAGTACCACGGGTTTCGCACTACGCGGACTGCACGAATGCTGCCTAGGGGAATGCGCTTGCCAATGAGGCCGGGGCCGAACGCGAGACGCAGAACCTGGTCCTCGACGGCGACGGTCAAGGTGGAGAACATGACCAACAGGGCTCCGACAAGCAGCAAGAGGGCACGTGGGACCGGATTCGCTCCCCGCACACTCAACCCGGTCGCTGCAGCGATAACACTCCCCAGCGCGCAGAACATGACGATGCCGAGCTGAGTGTGCCGGTAGATCGCTGCCATATCGATCTGTTGCTCCAGAACTTGTCCGTCTAACGGTAGTGCTCACCAGCGGCCGCACACAGGCCAAGCGGTCGTCTGGTGCAGCGCATGTTAGACCTCAGTGGCTGGTAGGCCCAACCAAGATCGAACGGCTGCCCCGACGGAGCCCAGTTGGGTCGCGCTGAGACGGCCCAAGGCCCGGAGCAGCTTGGCGTGGGGAATCGTGATGAGGTTCTGCGCGTCGAACGCGCCGGCCTTGAGAAACGACACCGGCACGGGCGCTTCGAATCGGGAGCCTCGGACGCTGGTGGTGTGTGGGACGAGCGTGACCAGGGCTCGGTCGGTGTCGTGCGCGGGGACACTGATGACCACCGCCGGTCGGACTTTGGCGGCCATACCGAGGTCTACGAGCCAGACCTCGCCCCGTTGCAGATTCACCGGGCCTGCTCGCGGCGGTCGAGGTCCTGGAAGAGCGCGTCGGCGGCGGCGACCAGGTCGTCGTCCGTGGGGAGGTCGTGCGGCTCGGTGCGGGCGCGACGCAGCAAGGCCGCGATGACTTCTTCGCGCTGCGACTCCGGCAAGGCCTCCACTTCGGCCACGAGCTTCTCAACCAGCGGCGTCATAGGAACAGGGTAACCCAGTGGTCCTGCGGAGCAAAGTGGCCTTTGTTCTGAGGTCTAACGGTAGTGCTCACCCGCCGGCGGCCACGATGCCGCGCCGGTCGGGCGCAGCGCCTTGTTGGGCCGCAACTCGCACGCTTGAACAGCCTGATAGGCCAGCCACACCCAACCGCCAGACGTGATCACGGAGTCAGCGTCACTTCGTATCGCGATTAACGACGGCCTCTATAAGCCGTTCGTATGTGTCAGCGTCGATGTCGCCTTCCTGAGCCAGCGCGATCCGTCCATCGCGATCGATTAGGACGTGCGTTGGATAGCCCACAACGCGAAGAAGGCGGTGAGCGGGACCGTCGTACGGCTCGGACACTTGCGGCCACGTGTGCCGGAACTGACGAACAAACGCGGTAATGTCCTCCGGTAAGTCCGGGCTCAGGCCCACGATCGCCAACCCACGCTCGCGATACTTCTCGTAGAGGGCAGCGAGTCGCGGAGCCTCGGCACGGCATGGGCCACACCACTTCGCCCACACATCGAGCAGCAAGACGCGGCCACGGTAGTGAGCGAGTCGCACTGGTTGGCCCTGCAGGTCGACGAGCGAGAAGTCTGGAGCGGGTGTCCCAACCGCCAGCGATGGCCAATCCGCGATAGGTGCGTCGAGCGGCGTCAGAGTCAGACTCCGGCCGAAGGGATCGATGTCAAATGCGTACGCGGTCCCAGCAATCTTGATCCGTCTGTCGACAACTTGAAATACCTCCATGGACCGCGGCAATGACCAGCCCTGCCCGTCTCCATCCAGATCGACCCAAAGACTGGCACCTACCTTGTCATAGAACCCAGGAGTCCCGAACAGGGCAAATCGTGTGCTCCCTGTGCGACTCTCGATCTTGCCTCGCCTGATCATCGTTGACGCCGTGCGCCAGGCTAACCGTGGCCCAGAGGATGTGGCGACGCGCGCGAAGAAGAACCGGATCTCAACCGGATAGGTGGTCGTCTCTCCGTTGCTCGTGTCCACCACACTGCTCCTGACGAGGGTAGTGAAGTAGCTTTCTCGGCGCTCAAGCCGGAGTGGCTCATCGTCAGCGAGATCACCGTTGCCGTTAACGTCGGCGTACAAGACGTAGCCAGAAGCATCGCTACCATCAACGGCGAATCCCCGATTCTTGCCTCCGAAGACGAAGTTGATGCCAACGCCTGCGGTCGACGACAGCGCATCAGGATAGCGGACGATCGGGATCAAGGCACCTGTCCCAGCCTTTGCAACAAGTGCAGCGTATTCGGCGCGAGAAAACAGCGTCTGACCAGGTGCCGCCGGATCGGCGGGCTCAGCAAGTTCCGGGGCGCTGGTGGGAAACCAGAGCTGCCGCGGCTGCGCCTGGACGACGTTCGCCAGGAACAGCGCGACCATAGTCAGGACGGACGCTCCACGACAGTTCGTCATTAATCCTCCAGCGCGATCTTTTCCGGAAAGGTTCACGTGCGCTTCTTGGTCCGTTTCGCGCGGACTTGTGTCGGCCTAACGTGTGCATCAGCCGCGCCGGCTGATGATCCACCTAGCCGGCGTCGGCTGCAAGCGATTGTTAGCCTGCCTGGGAGAACGTTTCGAGAAACCGGTCGGTAGCGGCTGGCGTGTCGAGTCGCACCCGCTGCAGCGCTTGGTAGGTAGCCGATTCGAAGACCTCTCGACAAGCGAGTTGCCGCGAGTCGTAGCTGGAGAGCACCCACAAGAGAATGGAGTGGCGACTCAGGAACGTGCGCTGGAACGACTCCCGGTTGCCCGCCCACAACCGCTCGCCGCTGCGAATCCGACAGACCGACCGACAGAACGCCTGCCGGAAGACCCGCGAGCGCGTGTAGTTCAGCCAGATCACTGCCGTGGCGCGACCCAGCACCGCGTCGCGAAGAGACGGGTAGTTGCCGTCACAGACCCAAGCGTCGCCCTGCAACGCCGCGGCGACCTTTGGACGAAGCTGTGCGGGTGGCGTGGATGCCCACCCCGGACCCCAGTGCAGCGCATCGAGCTCAACGTGCGGCACCCCGGCTCGGCCGGCCAGTTGTTTCGCGAGAGTGGTCTTACCTGCCCCGCTCGGCCCAACAACCACGACTCTTGCGAATAAATGTGTGGTTTCCATGGTGTCGCACTGACAGGCTAACGGTAGCGCTCACCAGCGGCCGCCCACAAGCACCGCGGCCGTCCGGTGCAGCTCGTGTCAGACAGCCGCATCCTTCAACTCGGACATACGAAACAAGGGGTGTAAACGAATGCCCGCTGCGGCCAATGCCTCGGACCCACCCGCCTCACGATCGATGACGCACAGCGCATCGCTCACAACCGCTGCCAGGTCCCGCAGGGCGCCCGCCGATTCGACCACTTGGCCTCCGGAGGTCACGACATCCTCAACCAGCACGATGTGACGCCCGCTGATGACCCCGCCCTCCGCGAGTTGGCACGTGCCGTACGGCTTAGCCGCCTTCCGCACGAAGAGCGTAGGCAGCCCGGTGACCTGGGATAGCTGCGTGGCCAGCGGTACACCGCCCAGTTCGAGTCCGCCGAGAGCTTGGGCACCCGGCGGTACCAACCCGGCCAATTCCGCGGCGATGGCAGCGAGCAACCGCGGGTCACTCTCAAACCGGTACTTGTCGAAATACTCTGACGACGTAGCTCCGGACCGCAGTCGGAACGTGCCAGTGAGATGCGCCGTGCGGTAGATGGCTGCCGCCAGTTCGCGTCGGGTCATTGGCCCTCGGGTTACGTGATGCTGTCTAACGGTAGTGCTCACCTGCGGGCGACAGACGGCGCAGCCGGCTGGCGAACGTCAGGTGGAGCGAAGGGTTAGGCCGCACCTTTGGACGGAACAATGTCGAAGTGCATGACGTCCTCTCTCACCCCGAGCTTTGTGTACAGAGCGACCGCTGGATCGTCCCCGTAGTCGGCTTGCACGAAGATGACATAGA
>JAKFYA010000433.1 GCA_021731095.1 Acidobacteriota bacterium
CGGCTGCGCCGCGCCTACGGTGCAGATGGCACGACCATGACCACGCAGGCGGATGGGACACGCCTGGTCACCGACGGGGCGTCGACGTTCCGGCTGCCGACCACGAACTTCAACGTGCGGTCGTTCCGGAGCAACCTGGTCCTGCGATGGGAATATCGGCCAGGCAGCACGCTGTTACTGGTGTGGCAGCAGAACCGCCGCCTGAACGAGACCGTGGCGCGCAGCATCGGCTTCAGTGACCCGTTCCGGTCACTGAACGAGCCAGGCGACCATTCGTTTGTGGTGAAGACGTCCTTCTGGATTCCGCGATAGCCGGTGGCCGTACCCGGGGGCTCAGGCCCCCGGGCGCTTCGCGTAGCGCTGCGCCATGACGGAGCAGACGAAGAGCTGGAGCTGGTGGTAGAACATCAGCGGCAGGACAATCACGCCAAGAGCCGGGTGGCTGCCGAAGATCACCCTGGCCATGGGCACCCCTGAGGCGAGTGTCTTCTTGGAGCCGCAGAAGACGGTGGTGATTTCGTCTTCCGTGTTGAACCCGCAGGCCCGCGACGCCATCCGGCTCAGCCGCAGCACGATGCCGAGAATGGCACCCGCCACAACCAGCGTCACGGCAATCAGGCTGATGCCGTGGCGACTCCACAGGCCATCGGCCACCGAGTCACTGAACGCGCTGAAGACCAGCAGCAGAATCACGCCACGGTCCAGCAGGTTCGTCCACGCCTTCCAGCGGGCGAACCAGGCGCCGACGAGCGGCCGCACCGCCTGACCAATCGCGAACGGCAGCAGCAACAGCATCGCCACGTTGCCAATCATCGACCCCACCGAGCCCCCACCTCCACTGAACCCGATGAGCAGGCTGACCCAGAGCGGGGTGAGCACCACGCCGATGAGCGTGGAGAAGGTGGCATTGAAGATGGCGGCCGGCACATTGCCCTTCGCCAGTGACGTCATGGCCACCGACGACGACACGGTGGACGGCAGCACACAGAGGTAGAGGAACCCCAGCATGACGTCGTGGGGCAGCCAGTGCCCCAGAGTCAGATTGAGGAGGACGCCCAGCAGCGGGAACACGAGGAACGTGAACGCCTGCACGACCAGATGCACCGGCCACCGCGCGAGCCCCTGCTTCATCTTCTCCGTCGACAGGCCGACCCCGTGCAGGAAGAAGATGACGAAGATGCCCCAGTCGGCTGCGACGTCCACGTGGAGCGCCCCGCCGCTCTTGCCAAGCCCTGGCGCCACGGAGGCAATCACCACGGCGGCAATCATGCCCAGCAGGAACCAGTCGCTGGCCAGGCGCTGGAAGAAGGCCCGCCAGGCCTGTGGGGACATGGCGGGTCGTGCCGGTGCGGCCGTCACGAGTTGGTACGCACGGGCGACCACGCGGGTTCGCCAGCCGTGGCGGCATCACGCCGACGTTGCGCCTGCTCCAGCCACCGCCGGCGCATCGGTTTGAGCGCGAAGATGGCCAGGGCCGCGGTGGCGAAGTCCATCGTGATGATCACGGCGAAGACCGGAATCCACGAGCCGGTGGCCTCGTGCAGCAGCGCGGCCACCGGACCGCCCAGCACCGAGCCGACACCCTGCGCCATGTAGAGGCACCCGTAGTTGGCCGTTGCGTGCTTGGTGCCGAAGGTATCCGTGAGGGTGGATGGGAACAGGGAGAAGATCTCCCCCCAGCCAAAGAAGACCACGCCCGACATCAGCACGAACAGCACCGGGCTCTCCCGGGTCATCAGCCACACGGTCATGGCCGCGCCCTCCAGGGCGAAGGCGATCAGCATGGTGTGCTCGCGCCCGATACGGTCCGAGATGTACCCGAAGATGGGCCGGGTGGCACCGTTGGTGATGCGATCGAGTGACAGCGCCAGCGGCAGCACCGGCAGGCCGAAGACGAGCACGTTCGCCATGCCGAAGTCCCTGGTGAAGGCTCCCATCTGCGAGGTCACCATGAGCCCGGTGGTGGACATCATGGTCATCATCACGAACATCAGCCAGAAGACCGGCGTGGCCAGCATGGCCAGGGTTGACACATCGACGATGGGCCTGGCGCCTGTCTTGCCGTCCGCGTGATTCCTGAGCAGCGTCTGGACCGCAGGCGTGGGCCGCCGCAGTCCCTGCGCGGCGATCAGACCAACAACCGCGAACAGAATGCCGAATTGCACGAGGGCCGTCTGATAGCCGCCGCTGGCCAGCTGCGAGGAGATCGGGAAGGTGGTCAGCAGCGCCCCCACCCCGTACCCGGCAGCCACGAAGCCGGTGGCCAGCCCACGTTTGTCCGGGAACCACTGCACCATATGGCCAATGACGCCCACGTAGACGATACCCGTGCCAATGCCGCCAAGCAGACCGTAGGTCAGGTAGAGCGCCGTGAGCGAGGTGGCCTGCGCGGCAAGCACCCAGCTCAGTCCGGTCAGCAGCACGCCCAGCGACAGCAGCAGGCGTGGCCCGAAGCGATCGACCAGCGAGCCCTGGAACGGCGACAGGAAGGTCTGCACCACGATGAGGATGGAGAAGGTGACCTGCAGCTCTGGCAGCGTGGCGCCCAGGCCCGCCAGCAGCGGCTGGGTGAAGAGCGTCCAGACATACTGCGGGCTGGAGATCACGATCATGCAGGCCAGTCCCAGGAGCAACTGGATCCAGCGGGCGCGCGTCGGGGCACTGGTCAACATGACAACCTCACAGAACGAAGGGTTCGGGAATGGCGGCGCCGTCCTTGCGAGGATCGGACGCGCCGTAGTTCACGCCGGTGGCGTAGTTGCGCATGACGCTCTGTCCACCGCCGACGAGGCTGGAGAAGGCGCCCTGCAGGTCGATCTCGTGGCCCATCGCGGCCAGCTGGCGCCGGACGCGCACGGGCACACGCGACTCCATCGTCACGTCACAGCCATTGAAGGTGAGTTTGGTGAAGCGGGCCGCCTCGAGGGCCGCCTGGATGTTCATCCCGTGGTCGACGACATTCGAAATGAACTGGACATGCGCCTGCGACTGGTTCCAGCCGCCCATGATGCCGAAGGCCACCTTCACGTCGCCGCCCACCATGAAGCCCGGGATGATCGTGTGCAGCGGCCGCTTCCGCGGCGCCAGCGCATTGGGGTGCGTGGCATCGAGGGTGAAGAGACCACCGCGGCTCTGCAGGGCGAAGCCGGCGCCGCGCGGCACGAGGCCTGAGCCGAAGTTGGCGAAGTTGCTCTGGATGAGCGACACCATGTTGCCGTCCCGATCCACCACGCTGAGATAGGTGGTGTCTCCTCCTCGTGTCGGGAGGCGGCCAGGCTCGGCCACCGCGCTCGCGCGCTTTGGGTCGATCTCCGACGCACGGTCGCGGGCGTAGGACTTGGCCAGCAACACGTCCAGCGGAATCCGGTGGAAGTCCGGATCGCACAGGTAGCGGGCCATGTCGGCATAGGCGAGTTTCTTGGCCTCGATCAGGGCGTGAAAGGCCTCCGGAGAGTTGTGGCCATAAGAACCCATGGGCTCGCGCTCGAGCAGGTTCAGCATCATGAGCGCGGCAAACCCCTGCCCGTTCGGCGGCAGCTCGTAGACGGTCCAGTCACGGTAGGTCGTCGACAGGGGCGTGACCCACTGCGGTTCGTACTCCGCGAGGTCCTCAGCTGAGAGCGTGCCCCCGTGACGGGCCGAGCACTCGAGGATGCGTTCGGCCAGCTCGCCCTTGTAGAAGGCGTCCCGGCCGTGGGCCGCCAGAGCCCGGTAGCTCGCGGCCAGATCGGGGTTCCGGAACAGTTGCCCGGCCTCCGGTGCCGTGCCTCCGGGCAGGTAGACCCGGGCGGCCTCGGCGTCCTGCTGCAGAAACCCTTCGCTGCCCTGCCACTCGAGGGCCGTGATTTCGGGAACCGGAAAGCCCCCCTCGGCCAGTGCGATGGCCGGCGCCAGGACCGCGTCGAGCGACAGACGCCCGTAGCGGGCGCTGAGCTTTGCCCATCCCGCCACGGCACCGGGCACGGTCACCGCGTTGATGCCGGTCTGCGGCATCGAGACGGCGCCCTGCGCCATCAGGTGGGAGATGGAGAGCCCCTCTGGTGCGTAGCCGCTGGCGTTGATGCCATGGATGTTGCCTGAGGCGACGTCGTGCACAATCGCGAACAGGTCGCCGCCGATGCCGTTCATCATCGGGGCCACCACACCCATGGCGGCGTTGACGGCAATGGCGGCATCAACCGCATTGCCGCCATGCGCCAGCACCGAGGCGCCGGCCTGTGACGCCAGAGGATGTTCGCTGGCCGCGATGCCACCGGCAGCCATCACCATCGAGCGACCCTGCCTGCGATTGATCGCGGTGCGAACGTAATCGGTTGCGGACGCAGTGCTGAGGCGACGTGGCATGAGAGGTCCTTGGGGATGTCGGCTATTCAGCTGGTGTGGGAGGAGGCAGATAGGCTTTGCGCACGCGCGCGGTCACGACAAAGCGTGGCCCGCTCACGCTGGTGAGCTCGTACTCGAGGGCCTGACCCAGGAAGATGGAGACCGACTTCTCGCTGAAGCCGAAGTCGTCGTCGAGCCAGCGGTGCAGCTCAAGGGTGGCACGCTGCACGGCCTGCTGGAGCGATGGGCCCGAGCCAATCGTCATGATTGACTCGGCCGTTTCGAGCCGCGGCCACCCCTGAGCAAATTCGCCGACCACCGTGGAGGGACGCACGACACTGCTGTGGGGCCACTCCTTCTTCTTGATCAGTTCGACGCTGAACTCGACATCCAGTGAGGTCTCGACACCGGTGCCGGCAAACTGCCCGTCACCCTGTCTGGCATGTCCGTGACCCAGCATGAGCATGGCGCCAGGCTGCATGACCGGCAGCATGACCTTCGTGCCGGCCGCGAGGGTGCCGGAGATCAGATTTCCGCCGGTCGGACCCACATCCGCAGAGCCATCCTCTGCTCCGTCGGCCGGGGCCAGCCCGATGAAGCCGAGTGATGGGCGCAGCGGCAGTTCAAAGGTCGTCCTGGAGAAGCGCGTCTTCCACGGCACGGCAGGAAACACGGCAGCCAGGTCGAACCGCACCACGCCACGGGTCTTGTCGATCGTCCAGGGAAACCGCGTGTCGTCCGGCTTGGTGTCGATGGCTCCGGGCGCCAGCGCGTGGGACCCCGCGTACGAGGTCGACGTGCCACTGGCCCGGTTCGGCGTCAGCTTCGTGAGTGTGATCACCAGCAGGTCACCGGGCTCGGCTCCTGCGACATGGAACGGCCCGGTCAACGGGTTGGGTCCCTTCGCGACGGTCTTGCCGTCAGCGCCGGCGCCCAGGTCGTCGAGCGTGCTCGTCGTGACCGTGTCGCCGCTCTTCACGCGCAGCGCCGGAGGCGTCGAGGCCGACACCGTCTGGTGGAACACCGTGGGGACATGCCGGAGGGTTTCGGCGTGGAGCGACGATGGCGGCGCAAGCAGACACCACACGGCAGCAACACACGCGATCGACATCCCGAGAGAGCGAGGAACGGCTGATGAAGTCATGCTCCGGTGAAGAGCACGTTCGGCGCCGTGTGGCCCCACGAGGTACAAGCGGGGCAATTACTGTGGTTGCAGCGTGTTACGCGATTCGGGTCCGTCCGGAGACGATCAGACGCATTCGACGAAGTTGTCGATTTTCGCGTTGGCGCACACAGGCCCGTCTGGCTTCCGACAAATGAGGAATCCCGCAGGCGGGCCTTCGCCAACCCGGCGTCCAATCTGCGCGGCGTGTGCCGACAGTCGTGTCGATAAGGGGGCGCCGTACGACGCGGCGGTCTCTCTGGTCAACCGCTGCGTGCGGTTTACCTGGGCCGCGATGTCGGCCGTGGCGCGCGCGCGCTGAGGCGGAACCAGATCACCAGTGAGGGTTGGGTCTTTCGCGCGAGTCTGGTCGCCACGCGCCGGACCCGCTCGGCCCAGTCGGCGTCGCCGGTCCACTCGTCAGGCGAGGTGACTCGCCGCGCATCGAGCGGATGCGCGAGCAGCAGCGGCAGCCACTCGGGTCGTGGAGTCCCCGTGTCGTCCACCACCACGACCTCCGTGCCGGGCCCCTCGCGATAGAGGGCCAGCAGCCCGGCACCGCGGACAGCCGGGGCCAGGGCGTCGGGATCGACCCGGATGTCGAACAGCCCCACGCGGCCCCGCGGGCTGTCGTCCAGTTCGGCGAGAAGCCCTTCGACCAGCGGGTGCCCCGACGAGAAGTAGTCGAGCACCTCCTGCTCGACGGCCTCGGCGCGATCGAACGTGCCCAGGTAGTTCGCGTCGCCCGGCACACCGGGCAGATTGTCGACGATGGCCTGGCTGCCGAACTCCACCGAGAAGGCCACGCCGCCCCGCTGCTGCTCCACATGGAAGCCCAGGGCACCAGCGGCGCCCAGCGTCACGGTCTGCATCAGGTCGTCGAGCCCCTTCGGCACGCGAGCCAGGATGCCCTCGGCCATGTCGGGTCGGTAGGGTTCCCGGTGCAGCTCGTGGTACGCGGCGCTGGCCGCGCGGCTGCTGGCCTGCTTCGTCTGGGCGATCGCCTCGCCGAAGGCGGCCTCGAACACCACGTCGAAGCGCCCTTCGGTCAGGACCTCACCAGGCGGGAACGGCAACGGCGTGGTGTCGAGCGCCGCCCGCGCGATGGCGTCCTCAACCTGCCCCAGCTCGTGATCCAGGCCGCCGAGTGGCTCTCTGAACAGGCCGATGGTC
>JAKFYA010000242.1 GCA_021731095.1 Acidobacteriota bacterium
CCCCAGCAATAGCCGGTTGCCGGCCGAATTGAAGGCCATCGCCAGCGGTCGCTCCCACCCGCTGGACGTGACCGTGACGAACGGTTCGCAGGCTCCGGATGGCTGAACCTCGAAGACGATGCCCAATGCCGAGACCGCCACGAACAGGCGGTTGGCAAAGGGCCCCTCTGGCGGTCCGAAGGTGAGGTTGAGCCCTCCGCCGGGCACGGCCGGATCCAGCGCGCCGCGTGTGGGCACCGCGCAGACCGTGATCGCATCGGCCTGAGGAGCCGGTCTCCGCAGCAGGAGATGGTCCGCCTGGGTTCCCAGCGCGCCCTCGCGCGGCTGAATCAGGGTGAAGATGTGTCCGCCGCCCCCACCGTATCCCGGTGGCGCCACGCCGAGTCCTGCCAGCGGCCGCGTGCGTCCTGTGTCGAACAGTCGGGCCGACGTGCCGTCGGGGTGCACCTCGAACACTTCGCCCCCGCGCTCACCGTCCTCGCGCCCGCCATCGTTCACCCAGACCCCGGTTCCCCGCGGGATCAGCGAGAGCGGATCCGATAGCGACCCGGGCGCCAGTATCGTCCGCACCGTGAAACCGGTGGACGCCTGCAGCGCCGTCTCCGCCATCATCCGGTTGACCGACTGCTCGAGGGCTGCCGCTGCCCCACCATCTGCCACGGCGGCCTGTTCCGCAGGCAGCCTGGAACAGGACACGGCGGTCGGCACGACGCCCAACACGAGGCCCAGGGCGCAGGCACGGCCCAACCGTCCACAGGCACTGAAGGGAGTCACTGCAGCGCAGCTTATCAAACTCGGGGAATGACCTGAGGGTCTGCGGGAGGAGAGAACGCGTCCGGCGATGCGGCCGGCCGAGTGTGGAGGCGCCGCCCGGATTTGAACCGGGGATGGAGGTTTTGCAGACCTCTGCCTTACCGCTTGGCGACGGCGCCCTTCAGATGGCCTGCCCTATCCCCTGACAACTGGCGGAAGGGAAAGATTGGAGCGGGAAACGGGATTCGAACCCGCGACTTCGACCTTGGCAAGGTCGCACTCTACCACTGAGTTATTCCCGCTCGCGAGGAGCCTTAAGACTAACACGACACAATCGTGTCGTTCAAGACCACGAGGTCAACTTCCACTCATTCGGGCATCGCGCAAGACCTGGGCTGCCTCTTCCGGCGCCGTCGGATTCAGATAGAAACCGGTCGCCCATTCGAACCCGGCCACCCGCGTCAGCTTCGGAATCACTTCGACATGCCAGTGATAGTACGCACCCGCATCCTCGGCCACTGGAGCCGTGTGGATCAGGAGGTTGTACGGTGGGTGCTCCAGCATCCGGTCCATCCTCCGCAGCAGGTCGCCGAGCATGCGCGCCAGTGACGCGAACTCATGCGGCTCGGCATCCTCGAACCGGGCGCGATGGCGCCTCGGCATGATCCAGGTCTCGAAGGGAAAGCGCGGCGCATAGGGCGACATGGCCACCATGTCGGTGTTCTCGGCCACGATGCGGCGTCGGTCCGTCAGCTCCTGGCGCAGGACATCACAGAAGACGCACCGCTCTTTCACCTGGTAATGCGCCTTCGCCCCATCAACCTCCTCGCGCACTTCCCGCGGCACGATGGGCAGCGCGATCAGCTGTGAGCAGGTGTGGGCCAGCTTGGCGCCGGCGGCACGACCGTGGTTCTTGAAGATGATGACGTAGCGGAAGCGCGAATCCTTCTTCAGGTCAAGCACGCGGTCCCGAAACGCGCGGAGCACCCGCTCGACGGCCGCGTCACCCATCGTCGCCAGCGTGTCTTCGTGGCGCGGCGTTTCGATGATCACTTCGTGTGCCCCGATGCCGTTCATCTTGTCGAACAGGCCCTCGCCTTCCCGATCCAGGGTGCCCTCGACACGCAGCACGGGAAACCGGTTCGGAATCACGCGCAGCTGCCAACCAGGCTGATTCGCGGCGCCCGTCGTCCGATCGGACGAGATCTCTGCCGGCGTCTGGGCCTCGTTCCCTTCACAGAACGGACAGGCCGGATCTGGCGACAGCACCACCGGGTCCAGTTCAAAGTCGGAGGGGCGGCGCGCGAGCTCGGTCGAGATGATGACCCAGCGACCGGTAATCGGATCTTTGCGAAGTTCAGACATGCAAGCTGCCGTTCAGGACACCTGGAATGCGTGCGTGTAAATCTCTACCTGTGCCCCCGCAGGCGTCAGGTCCACCGCTACTACATCAAATCGGCAGGGACGCTCGCCAACCTGATTCCTGGCCAGAAAGTCCGCGGCCATCCGCGCGACCTGCCGCTGCTTCCGGAGGCCGACCGCTGCGGCGGCCCCGCCGAAACCGGCACCTGTCCGGGTCTTCACTTCGATGAACACCAGCGTCGCGCCATCTTCCGCGACGATGTCAATTTCTCCCAGCCGTGTCCGATAGCGGCGGCAGAGAATTCCGTAGCCGCGCTGGCGAAGTGCCTCGCATGCCAGATCTTCCCCCACCACTCCAAGCCTCTGCCGTGCATCACGCGCCATCGCGGAGGCCTCTGCAAGAGGCCCGCCGCCTAGCGGCGCTTCCAGCGCGTTCCGGAAGGACCGTCCTCCAGCAGGATGCCGCGGTCCTGGAGCTCGACCCGGATGCGATCCGCCTCCGCGAAGTCACGCTGCCGCCGGGCGGCCTGCCGTTCGCCGATCAGCCGCTCGATCTCGTCGACCGGAACCGGAGGCGTCGCGTCTTCCGCCTGTCGAAGCGCCAGCACGCCAAGCACCTGATCACAGGCGACAAGTGCCTCCTGCGCGGCGACGGCGTCTTCGCTCCCGGCCTCTCGAGCATCCAGCGCGCTGTTCACATCACGCACCAGATCGAACACCGCGGCCAGCGCCGCGGCCGTGTTGAGATCGTCCTGCATCGCCTCCGCAAACCGGGTCCGCGCCGTGGCAATCGAGGCCTGCACGCCCTCGTGCCGCCCGGCCACCGTCACCGCGCCGAGCCGCGCCGAGAAGTCCGCCAGGCGTCGAAGCGACTCTTCGGCCTGCTCCATGCCGGCCCAGGTGAAGTTGAGCTGCTTCCGATAGTGGGACGAGAGCAGGAGGTAGCGCAGCGCCGACGGGCGATAGCCTTTCTCGATCAACTCGGGCAAGGTGTAGACATTGCCCACGGACTTCGACATCTTCTCGCCCTCGACGAAGAGATGCTCGACGTGCACCCAGAACCGGGCGAACGGTCCGCCCGTGGCGCCCTCGCTCTGTGCGATCTCGTTCTCGTGGTGCGGGAAGATCAGATCAATGCCGCCAGCGTGGATGTCGAGCGGGGCGCCCAGGAGGCGCAGCGCCATGGCCGAGCACTCCAGGTGCCACCCCGGACGTCCGGGACCCACGCCTGGGTCCCAGGTGGGCTCCCCTGGCTTCGCGGCTTTCCACAGGACGAAGTCGCGCGCATCTTCCTTGCTGTACTCGTCCACATCAACACGGGCGCCAGCCTGAATGCCGTCCTGCACCACGCGCGCCAGCCGACCATACGACTCGAAGGAGGCAATCCTGAAGTAGACCGAGCCCTCACTCCGATACGTGTGACCGTTCTGTTCGAGCTGCCGCACCAGGTCGCCCATGGCCGTCATGTTGGCCTCGTCGGTCGCACGCGGCGTCTCTTCGGGCGTTTCAATGCCCAGCGCGTCGTTGTCCTCCCGGAATGCCTGAATCCACTGCTCGGTGTACTCCCGAAGCGGCATGCCGGCCCGCTCGGCGCCACCGATCGTCTTGTCGTCCACGTCGGTGTAATTCACGGCCTGTCGCATCTGGTAACCGCCGAGATACTTCAGGGTGCGGCGCAAGACATCGATGCAGATGAAGGTCCGGAAGTTGCCGATGTGAGCCCGCGCGTACACCGTCGGTCCACAGGCATACATCCGGACCTGGTTGTCGCGGAGCGGGGTGAATGGCTCGGTCTGACGGGACAGCGTGTTGTACAGGTGCAGCATAGGGCCGTTGAGAAAAGTCACACCGAGAGCCGGCTGAACAGCCGGACGGCGCGACGCTGGTCCGCTTCGAGTTGCTGGCGCAGCGCATCGATGTCGTCGAACTTCCGCTCGTCTCGCATCCGCCGGACGAAGCCGAGCCGCACATGGGCTCCGTAGAGCGAGCCACCGAAGCCAAGGACGTGGGTCTCTACCGTAGGCGTCGCGTCCAGGCCGAACGTCGGACGGAGCCCGATGTTCGTCATGCTGCCATGCGCCACACCATCCACCATGAGCGTCGTGGCGTACACCCCGTTCGGCGGCAGCAACTCGTTCTCCGTGCGGATGTTCGCCGTCGGAAAACCGAGTTCACGCCCCATCTTCCGCCCCTCAACCACCACCCCGTCCAGCTCGTAGGGATGGCCCAGCAGTGCCCCGGCCTCGTCCACCATGCCTTCGGTGATTAGCCGTCGCACGCGCGTGCTGCTCACGACGAAATCCTTGTACCGAACGGGATCAATCTTGTCGGCACGGAAGCCGTACCGTTGTCCGAGCGACCGCAGCACATTGAAGGTGCCGGCGCGGTCGTGCCCGAACAGAAAATTCGCGCCCACCCAGACTTCGCTGACCTTCAGCCAGTCGGTCAGGACGCGGCGCACGAAGGTCTCCGGATCCCACTGCGAGAGTTCAGGGGTGAAGCGGACCACGGCGGCTGCCCGCACGCCCGCCCGCTCGAACGCGGCCAGACGTTGAGCGGTGGTCATCAGCAGCGGCGGTGCCTTGTCCGGCCGCACCACCCGAGGCGGGTGCGGGTCGAACGTCACGGCCATCGCCACGCCGCCCCGCTCCGCGGCTCCCCGCTTGACGCGGTCCAGAATCTTCAGGTGACCGCGGTGCAACCCATCGAAATTGCCCAGGGCGACCACCGGATTCACCAGCCAGGACGGCCTCGCATCGTCAGGGAAATAGAGGACCTCCACGACGGTCAGGCCATCTCTGCAGCAACGTCGAGCACGAGGCCATCATATGCCAGCGTGACCCCCTGCGGCAGGCGCGCGCAGGTCGCCACGTACCCCAGATCGTGCGTCATGTGCGTCAGCACTGTCTGCCGTGCGCCAATCCGACTGGCGACCTCCAGCGCCTCTCCCACACTGAAGTGCGTGGCGTGCGGCGTCTCGCGAAGGGCGTCCAGGACAAGAATGTCCACCCCGGCCAGCAACGGCCAGGCCTCGTCGGGCACCGCATTGCAGTCCGTGAGGTAGGCCAGCGACCCGAAGCGGTAGCCCAGCATCCGCATCCGGCCGTGCATCAGCGGCACCGGCACCACGCGCACGCCTGCCGCACTGAACGGGCCATCGACCTCGTGCACCTCGATCTGCGGCACGCCGCCTCCGAGCCTGGACTTCCCGTCGAAGGCATACGCAAAGGTGTGTCGGATGCTGGACCACGTGGCCGCATCGGCCCAGCACGGCATGGGCCGCTGCTGGAGGTAGTTGAACCGCCGGAGATCGTCGAGTCCCAGGATGTGGTCGGCGTGTGCGTGGGTGAAGAGCACCGCATCAAGCCGGCGCAAGGGATGTCGCAGGGCCTGTTGCCGGAAGTCGGGCGTGGTGTCGACCAGAATCGTCGGCCCACCCGTCACCTCCAGCACAATGGAGGGCCGGAGCCGATTGTCACGGGGGTCGGTCGACAGGCAGACCGCACAGTCGCACCCGATCATGGGCACACCGGACGAGGTGCCGCACCCGAGAAAGGTGACCCGGGCCGCGGTCACGGCAGGATGATGCGCGACTCGCCCTTCTGCGCCTCGAGATAGCGCATCCGAAGCTCGTACAGAAGCTGGTCAAGCAACTGCCGCTCCTCAGGCGTCAGATTGCCGCGCGTCTTCGCCTCCAGCAGCGAGAGAATTTCGATCATCTGCTGCGCCCCGGCCAGGTTGGGAGTCGCCACCTGTCCGGAGACGGGATCGGGAACGTCACCGAAGTGCACCGCCGCCGTGTGGGCCAGCGACAGCACGAAGCCGGGAAAGCTCAGGCCGCCCGCATCGGGCGCTGCACCATCTGGTCGATCGTCACTCATAAAAGGCGAATGGTAGCATACGGCCGGAGCCTCATTTTGTCCGAGCAGACGACCACCGGCGCACGCTTCGAACGCCTCGTATCCATCATGCGGACCCTGCGCGCCCCGGATGGCTGCCCCTGGGATCGCGAGCAGACCTTGCAGACCCTGCGTCCGTTCATCCTCGAGGAGACCTACGAGGTGCTCGACGCCATCGACAGCGGCGACCCGGAACAGTTGCGCGAGGAACTGGGCGATTTTCTGTTCGAGGCGGTCTTTCTGGGTCAGCTCAGCGAAGAGGCCGGGGACTTCTCCATTGGCGACGCCATTGACGCCGTCTGCGACAAGCTGATCCGCCGCCACCCCCATGTCTTCGAGCGGGAGACCGGTGACGCGGCCGCGACCATGACCTCCGCACAGGTGCTGGAAAAGTGGGAGACGCTCAAGGCGCGCGAACGGGCACTGGCCGGCAAGGCCGCTCCGACCAAGACGCCGAAGACCACCCTGAGTGGCGTGCCGAAGACGCTCCCCGCCCTCCTGCGCGCGTATGAGGTCAGCGCACGCGCGGCCACCGTGGGCTTTGACTGGCAGCGTCCGATTGATGTGGTTGCCAAGATGGAGGAAGAGGTGCGCGAGGTGCGTGCCGAACTGGCGTCCTCCGATCCGGGCGCCGCCTCGC
>JAKFYA010000137.1 GCA_021731095.1 Acidobacteriota bacterium
GCCACAGCCAGCGCGTGCGCGATGGCGCAGCCGGTAATACCACCGCCAATGACGACGATTTCCGCCGCGAGCGCCCCTTTTGCGCGGGGAAACTCCGGACGGATGGTTTCCGGGTGAAGCGAAATCCAGGGCGAAATCCCGTAACGTGTGCGCATCGGCCGGGCCTGACTGCCCGGACACCAGACGCGGTCCCGGGCTGTGCGCAGTATGCAACAGCCAGGGAAATCCGGCTACTTCGTCCCTGTGATCCGACTGCGGGTGGCAGACTCCCGGGCCAGCAGCGCCTGCTTGCGCGCCACGCCCCAGCGGTAGCCGGTCAGAGTGCCATCGGCGCCGACCACCCGGTGGCACGGCACGACCAGGCAGGCATGGTTGGTGGCGCAGGCCCGCGCCACGGCCCGCACGGCCGAGGGCCGCCCGATGTCCCTGGCCACCTGGCTGTAGCTGCGCGTCTCGCCCCACGGAATCGACTGCAGGTAGCGCCAGACCTGCCACTGGAACGCCGTGCCCCGCACGTCGAGCGGCAGGTCGAGATGGGGCACCCGCGCGTCCAGATGCGCCAGAATCTGCTCCACCGCCTCGGCCAGCGGTGCCGCATCCTCCACGAACGTGGCAGCCGGATACTCGTGGCGCAGGTCCTCGCGCAGGGCCGCGTCGTCGTCACCGAGCTTCACCGAGCACAGGCCCTTCCCGGTGGAAGCCACCAGCAACCGCCCCAGCGGGCTCGCCACGATGGCGACGGCGATGGTCACCCCGCCAGCCCCCCGTCGATAGGCGGCCGGAGTCAGCCCGGGGCCTGTCGGCTTGCGTTCGTACACCCGGCTGGTAGAGCCGTACCCGGCATCGTAGAGCGCGGTTGTGACGGGCACGCCCTCGCGGAGATCGGCCCGGAATCGTCCGGCGCGAATGGCCTCCTGATAGGCCCTGGGCGAGATGCCAACCACGCGACTGAAGGTGCGCTGGAAGTAGGCAGGGCTCAGACCTGCCACCGCGGCCAGCGCCTTCAGCTCCAGCACGTCTGCCGCGTGGGCCTCGATGTGCGCACAGGCCCGCCGGACGGCGGCCACGCTGCGTGACTGGGGTGATGCGCTCTTGGACATCGGCATGACACGAGGCTACGCGGGACGGGACGCCGGATCTATCCGCGACGTGCGGTCGTTATAGTAGGCATGTTTGCGCCAGGAGGCGCAGCACGCATGGTGCACCGAATCGACAGGCTGAAGCGGGGGCTCGGGGTGACCGCCGTGGTGGCGCTGGTGATCGCTGGAGCCCTGGGGGTCTGGACGCGCCAGACGCTGCGCGCCAGCCTGCCGGTGCTGGACGGGGAGCGCGCGCTGCCCGGGCTGTCGGCCCCGGTGCGAGTGGACCGTGACGGCCTTGGCGTACCCACGCTCCGCGGCGCCACACGTGAGGATGTGGCGCAGGCACTCGGTTTCCTGCACGCGCAGGATCGATTCTTCCAGATGGACCTGTCGCGACGCCGTGCCGCAGGTGAGCTGGCCGCGCTGGTCGGTGCCGCCGCCCTGCCTGCCGACCGCGAGCTGCGGCCGCACCGCTTCCGCGCTGAGGCCCGTGACGCCGTGGCCCGGCTGGCGCCGCCAGACCGGCGCGTGCTGCAGGCCTACGTCCGCGGCGTGAACGCCGGGCTGCAGGCACTCTCGGCCGCGCCGTTCGAGTACTACCTGCTGCGACAGACTCCCGAGCCCTGGCGTGAGGAAGACAGCCTCCTGGTGGTCCTGGCCATGTTCGTGGCGCTGCAGGATTCGTCGGGCACCTACGAATCGACCCGCGGCACCATGCGCGAGGTCCTGCCCCGTGACGCCGTCGAGTTTCTCGCGCCGCGTGGCACCAGCTGGGACACGCCTGTCCTGGGTCAGGCGTTCGAGGTGCCTCCCGTGCCGGACGCGTCCGTGTTCAATCTGCGGGCACGGCGAGCGGGACGACCCACCATCATCCGCCTGCCACAGCAGGTGGCCCAGGGATCGGCCGACGCCCGTGCGGCGCGCGAGGCGGGCGCGGCCGGCAGCAATGGCTTTGCGGTGGCGGGCGCGCTCACGCCTGACGGCGGAGCGCTGGTGGCCAACGACATGCACCTGGCCATCCGCGTGCCCAACACCTGGTATCGGGCCTCCCTCGAGTGGCGCGGCGCCGACGGCGAGGCACAGCGGGTCACCGGCGTGACCCTGCCCGGCATGCCGCCGGTGGTCGTGGGGAGCAATGGCTTCATCGCCTGGGGCTTTACCAACAGCTACGGCGATCTGAGCGATCTGGTCGAGCTGTCGCTGCACCCGACAGACCCACGCCGCTACCGCACGGCGGACGGCTACCGCGCACTGGTCCGGCACGAGGAAGTGCTGCGCGTCGCTGGCGGGCCGGATGAGCCGCTGGCTGTCGACTGGACCATCTGGGGCCCGGTGCTCGGGCCGGACTTCCGCGGGCGACTGCGGGCACTGCGGTGGGTGGCCCACGACGCACAGATGCTCGCCGGTTCCGTCACGCCGCTCGAGATGGCGCGTTCGGTCGAAGAGGCCATCGCCGAGGCCAACGGTGCCGGCACACCGGCGCAGAACATGGTGGTCGCCGACCGCAGCGGCAGCATCGGGTGGACCATCTACGGCACGCTGCCGAAGCGCTACGGCATGGACGGGTCGCTCCCGGGGTCGTGGGCCGACGGCACGCGTGGCTGGTCCGGATACCTTGCCGCCGGGGACTACCCGCGGATCATCAATCCGCCTGCCGACCGCCTGTGGACGGCCAACGCCCGCGTGGTCGGCGGCGAGATGCTGGCGCAGATCGGTGATGGCAGCTACGAGGTGGGCTCCAGAGCCCGGATCATCCGGGACCGGCTGATGGCGAAGGCCCGCTTCACGCCCCGCGACCTGCTGGCCATTCAGCTCGACACCAGCGCCACCTTTCTCGAGCGGTGGCGCGGGCTCATCCTGCAGACGCTGACTCCGCAGGCCCTGGCCGGCCACCCGGAACGGGCGCGTTACCGTGAGGTGGTGGAGCGACGCTGGACAGGGCAGGCCTCACCCGACTCAGCCGGCTACCGACTGACGCGAGCCTTTCGAGATCGGGTGTCACAGTGGACCTTCGCGTTCATCACGGCGGACTGCACGGACGCCGACGTGCGATTCGACTACACCACGGAGCGCAAGCGCGAAGGCCCGCTGTGGGAACTGGTGACGCGCCGGCCCCTGCACCTGCTCGACCCGGCCTTTCCTTCATGGGACGCCATGCTGCTGACGGCCATCGACCGCACGGCGGAAGAGCTGACCCGCACCTTCGGTGGCGCGCTCGACGACCGGGTGTGGAGCGAGGGCAATCATCCGGCCTACCGTCATCCGCTCAGCGCCGCCGTGCCGCTGCTGGGCTGGTGGCTCGACATGAAGACGGTGCCGCTTCCGGGCGACCTCTACACACCGCGCATGACCTTTGGAGCGACCGGCGCGTCGGAACGCATGGTGGTGTCGCCGGGCCACGAGGCTGACGGCATCATGGAGATGCCCACCGGGCAGAGTGGCCATCCGCTCTCGCCCCACTACGCCGACAGTCATCAGGCCTGGGTGACGGGCGACCCGGCGCCCTTCCTGCCGGGTGCGGCCATCCATACGCTCCGGCTGGTGCCGTAGGCGCATCGCCACACCCTTCTCGAGGAGGCGCGATCACACGATGCCACGCATGCCCAGAGCCCTGCCCCCGCCGCGGCTGTCGCTGTTGACCCAGCCGGCCAGTGAGCCCTACGCGCACTTCCGCGAGCACGCGGACGCCCCGTTCGAGCCACTCGCCCAGGGCTTCTCGCGCGCCAATGCCTGGTGGCTGGCTGAAGCGGCGCTCCTTGCCTACTGGCCCGAAGCGCATGTGCGCGCGACGGTCCAGGCGCTCGGGTTCACCTGTACCTGGATCCGCGACCAGAACACCGAGGGCTTCGTGATGACCGACACCGCGGTAACCATGGTCGCCTTTCGTGGCACCGAGTCCACGTCACCTCTGGATGTCCTGGACGATGTCCGCCTGGGTCTGGAGCCCTGGCCGGCAGGCGGCACGGTGCACGCCGGCTTCCGGGTTGCGGCCGAGCGTGTCTGGGCACAGGTGGTGGCGCGCGTGGGCGCCTCGCCCGTTCCGGTGTTCTTCACGGGCCATAGCCTGGGTGCCGCCGTGGCCACCCTGGTGGCCGATCGCATCAGCGCCGAGTTTCCGGACGTGCCGTTCGGTGGTCTGTACACGTTCGGCTCTCCGCTGGTCGGAGACCGCGCGTTCGTGGACGGTTTCAACAGACGCCATCAGGGTCGGTCCTTCCGGGTCGTCAACGACCGCGACGGCGTGACGCGCGTGCCGCCCCCGCAACTGGGCTACCGGCATGTGAATGACGAGCGCTTTCTCGGAGACCATGACGTGACGGGCCTGCTGCCCGAGGCACTGGTCGACCACACGCCCAGCCGGTACACGGTGCTGGCGTGGAACGCGCTGGTGGCAGGCTGAGGCGCCGGTGCCAGACATCTTCCAGACTGATTTGGTGTTTCAGGCGGCCACCGTGACCGGCGATGCCTGGATGCGGATGACCGTCGGCAGCGACCTGTTCACGGCTGACGACGACGAGACCGCCCGGGCCTTCATGGCGGCTGCGGCAGAGGCAGGCCTGACGGTGGGCCCCGAGGACCGGGGCGCCTTCTTCCAGGGGTGACGCCCCCGAGGGCGAGGTTGGCTCCGGCCGCCGCAGGGGCAGCAGCCGGAGCCGATGGTGCGGCTACCCGAGCGTCGGATAGTCGGTGTAGCCCTTGGCGTCGGGCGTGTAGAGCGCGGTGAAGTCGGGCGTGTTCAGAGAGGCACCAGCCTTGAACCGCGCTGGCAGATCCGGGTTGGCCAGGAAGGTCATGCCGAAGCTGATGACATCCGCCTTGTCAGCCGCCAGGTCCGCCTCGGCGCGCTCGGCCGTGTAGCCGCCCGCGAGAATGAGATTCTTCGGCAGATGACGACGGAACGTCGCCTTGATGGAATCCGGCACGGGCGGTGCCCCCCCGGCCGAATGGTCGAGCACGTGGACATAGAGGATGCCGCGCGAGCCGAGCTGCTCGGCCAGGTAGGTGTAGTCGGCCTCCATCGCGTCATAGGCAGGCATGTCATTGAACGCGCCGTACGGCGACAGGCGGATGCCCACCTTGTCCTTGCCGATGGCGGCGCTCACCGCATCCACGACCTCGAGCACGAAGCGCGCGCGGCCTTCGATGCCGCCGCCATACCCGTCCGTACGGAGGTTGGTGTTCGGCCGGATGAACTGCTCCAGGAGATACCCGTTGGCGCTGTGCAGTTCGATGCCGTCGAATCCGGCAGCCACGGCGTTCTTCGAGGCGGCGACGAATTCCTGGATCGTGCTGGCCAGGTCTGCCGCACTCATCGCATCGGGCACCGGATGGTCCTGCATCTGCGACTGGTCAGTCCACATCTGCCCGGCCGCCTTCACGGCTGACGGCGCGACCAGACGAGCACCCGCCGGCAGGTTGAGCGCGTGTCCGATGCGGCCCGTGTGCATCAGCTGCGCAATGATCTTGGCGCCGCCCGCATGCGCGGCCGCGGTGCTCAGCTTCCAGCCCTCGACCTGCTCGGCCGAGAACAGGCCGGGAATGCGCGCGTAGCCGAGCCCGTTCGGAGAGGGCGCGATGCCTTCGGTGATGATGAGACCGGCCGACGCGCGCTGGCCGTAGTAGGTGGCCATCAGCGCGTTGGGCACGTTGCCCAGCGCGCGGCTGCGCGTCATGGGCGACATGGCCATGCGGTTCTGGAGCGTGAGCGGGCCCAGCGTGGTGGGCGAGAGCAGCAGCGACATCAATCAGACCTTTCGTTGGCCAGCAACGCTGGCGTGAGTCATGACGGGTGAGACGCCGGCCCGCAGGCCGGCGTTCCCTCCGTGCGTGTTACTGCCCCGATGGGAACTCGTCGAGGCCCCAGTTGGCCAGCTCCAGCACGCGGCCGTGCACGGTGCCCTGACCGGTGGCCATGGTCCGCTTCCGGGCCCGCACGTCTGCCGCGTAGGCGGGATTGGCCGTCAGCGCGGCCTGCTCGGCCAGGGCCAGACGCAGGCGCCGCTCGTCCCCAGCGGCCACGGCCGGGCGGAGCGCCGTCAACGACGACCGCTTCACGCCGCCGTTCTGGACATGGATGTCGAAGCAGAGGGCCAGCCCCAGTTCAGAGACCAGGCCCAACTTGTGCGCGGTCGCCACGGCCGGCTCGAAGTAGTGGCGCCGGGCCACCGCTCGTTGGGCCGCCTGAACGTCCGGATACGACCCGAAGCGCTCGAAGTGGGTGCGCCAGGGCTCCACCACGCGCGAGCCTGCCGAAATGCTGATGGCCCAGCTCTTCTGGCGGGCCCGCGGCGAGGCGATCACCTCCAGGAAGGTCGCGGCATCACTGCCGAAGGCCTCGTCAATGCGGCGCTTCGCCGTCCGCTGTACTTCGTCCACGACGGCCTGCAGCGAACCGCTCTTCAGTGTGAACCCCACGATGCCCCAGGTGAGCCAGGCATCGTCCCAGTTGCCCTGGGCGATGGTGTAGCCGTGCCCTTCGATGGAGGCGGTCAGACTCAGGCAGCGTTCTTCCACCGACGGCACGGGCGCGCCCGTCAGT
>JAKFYA010000102.1 GCA_021731095.1 Acidobacteriota bacterium
AGGAACTTCCCCTTCGCGGTGAACTTCAGCAGGTGCGAATCGTTGAGGTTGCCGACCCAGACGTTGCCCTTGTGATCCACGCTCAGGCCGTGCTCGCCGCCCGAGGGTGCCCAGGTGTAGCCCTCGCCGGGTCCGCCCCAGGCCTGCAGGAGGGTGCCTTTCTGATCGAACTCCACGACCTGTGGCGCCGGAATGCAGCACTCGGCCGCCGGCGGGTTCAGCGCCGCGGCCTTTTCGCCGTCGGTCAGGCCCGAGGGGCGATGCAGAATCCAGATGTGATCGTCCGGTCCGACCGCCACGCCAATGACATTGCCCACGATCCACTTGTTGGGAAAGGGCTGCTTGGGCCAGGTCGGGTCGAACTCGAACCAGGGCGCCATCGCCGTGCCAGCCTTGACGGCTGTGGTGGCCCTGGCGACTCTGGTCGCACTGACGGGACTGACCGCCTGGCCGAGGAGCGACGTGGAGCCAGCCACACTAACGGCCGCCAGACACGCCAGAGCCAGCAGGATTCGCGTAGGGCGTGAAGGACCGCTCAGAGAGGGAGAGGGCATGACTGGCAGCGTACCACCTGCGGCCGATTATGGTCCCAGTCCGACACACCTTGCGACAGGCGGCACGTGCATGACACCCCGACTGGGTATAAGATGCGTGCCGCCGCAGAATATCGGGGCAGGATTTCAACAGGTTTGAGGTACGTGATGATGCGGGCACTTCAGGGGCGTGCGCACGCTCTGCTCTTCACAACGGTTCTGCTGGTCGCCGGCCTGGCCACTCCGGCCCTGGCCACGGCCGCCAGCGCGGCCACAGCCGACGCGCTGGCGTTGCCGGACGCGTTTGCGGACGGTAGCCGACACGAGTCTGGTTCGGACATGACCTGGGGTCAGGTGGCCGTCAGCGGCGCCTCCCTCACCATCCGCATGGCCGTGCCCGACCGGTGGGTGGCCGTGACCGGCATCCAGGGCCCGGCCAGAACCCTGGTCTCCCAGGACGGTTCGCTGATTGCGATCGTGGCGCCTCCTGTTCCCGCACCCAAGCCGGTCTATCGCCTGGCAACGGCTCCCGAGCTGCAAGCCTATTCCGACGCAGTGTCGAAAGCCTTCGGGCGGGACACCATGGCTGTGGGTCAGGCCAAGATTTCTGGACGCTACTGGTCGTGGCTGGATCTGGGCGATGGCGAGGGCGCCGAAGGCGACGCGGCCGCCGGTGCGGGCAACCCCACCATGGCGCCACCCAACACGCGACTGTGGGTGCTCACGTCTACCGTGCACGGACAGGAAGTGACGCTGATCTTCATGGTGCGTCACGCCGCCGGCATGACGGCAGCCGCCAGGGAACTGAACGCGCGCAACAGCGGGCCCGTGTTTGCCCGCATCATGGAGCGGCTGACCTTCGTTCAGTAGCCGCGGGCGGCCATCGGGCGTGTCGGGCTAGAACGCGTCGTGGAAGGTGTAGCCCGGGTTCTGTTCGGCCGTGTAGTTGAGCGCCCAGTTCGAGCCATACAGTAGCGCCTCGCGGCCATACCGGTCGGTCACCTGCACCACGCCCATCGTGGGGATCTTCAGCGGCGGCGTTGTGGGTTCGTTCGCCACCGGCCAGCGGGCCGCCACGTAGTTCTGCGTCTGCACGCGGCACGGGATGCTGTATTCGGATTCCATGCGGGCCGCAATCACGTCGAACTGCAGCGCGCCGACCACGCCGATGATGGGGTGACGCGGCCCGTGCATGGGCGTGAAGAGCTGCAACAGCCCCTCCTCCGCCAGCTGGCGGACGGCCTCATCGAACTTCTTGTGCCGCCCCTCGGCCGGCTGCAGCACACCGAACTGCTCTGGCGGAAACATCGGGATGGGCGGGAACTGCACGCGCTTGCCGGCGTACAGCGTGTCGCCGATCATCAACTGGCCCGGGTTCACCAGCCCCACCACATCACCCGAGAAGGCCTCGGGCACGGTTTCGCGGTCGCGTCCGAAGAAACGGTAGACGCGCGGAAGGCGGAGCGTGGTGCCCAGGCGGGCATTCACCACGGCCATGTCTTTCTCCAGCCGGCCGGAGCAGATGCGGAAGAACGCCACGCGGTCGCGGTGGCGCGGGTTCATGTTTGCCTGAATCTTGAAGACGAAGCCCGAGAAGCTGGCATCGGCCGGATCGATCAACCCGACATCGCTCTGGCGCGGACGCGGCGCCGGGGCCAGCGATAGCAGCGCCTTCAGGAACACCTCCACGCCGAAGTCGTTCAGCGCGCTGCCGAAGAACACGGGCGTCTGCTTCTCGTCGTAATAGGCCGCCGGGTCGAACGCGGTGCCGGCTCCGGCCAGCACTTCCACCGCCTCGATGAGTTCCCGCTGACGGCGCTCGCCCACCATATTGGCCACCAGCGGGTCGCCCGGGTGGGCCACCGCCACCGGTGCGTTGCGCTGACCGCCCCTCTGACGCTCGAAGAGCATCAGGCCGTGATTGTTCAGGTCGTACACGCCCCGGAAGTCGCGTCCGTCGCCGAGCGGCCAGTTCATCGGCGCCGCCGAGATGCCGAGCACGCGCTCGATTTCATCCAGCAGCTCGAACGGATCGCGCGAGGGCTGATCCAGCTTGTTGATGAAGGTCAGCACCGGAATGCGGCGCGACCGGCAGACCTCGAACAGCTTCAGGGTCTGCGTCTCGATGCCCTTGGCCGCATCGATCACCATGACCACACTGTCCACCGCCAGCAGCGTCCGGTAGGTGTCTTCGCTGAAGTCCTGGTGGCCCGGCGTGTCGAGCAGGGTCACATGGTGCCCCTCCATCTCGAACTCCAGCGCCGCGGCGCTGATGGAGATGCCGCGCTGCCGCTCGATCTCCATCCAGTCCGACGTGGCGTGACGGCTGGTCTTCCGGCCGCGCACCGCCCCGGCCAGCTCGATGGCGCCGGCATAGAGCAGAAGCTTCTCGGTCAGCGTGGTCTTGCCTGCGTCCGGATGGGAAATGATGGCGAACGTCCGGCGACGCCGAACCTCCTGCACGAACGCATCGCGTTCCAGGGCCTGTTCGTCGGAGGGGGAAGAGAGTTGGGACATGGAGTCCCTTCACAGTACTAAGAACGACGGGGTGGGTCCAGCGTCACCGCGCCGGCGGGCTCTGTGAAGCCAGCGAATAGGCCGCCCGTGCCGCCACGGTCACGCGAGGGCGGCGGACCTGCACTTCGAGCCGCCGCACCCGTCGCGACTGGTCCTGATTGGTCGAGGTGTAGCCCAGCAGGTAGTAGTCGCTCGTCTCGGCGTCGATGCGTGCGAATTCACGCGCGAAGTCGTTCACATTGACGACGGCAAAGCCGCCGGTTTCCTGCGCCAGGTACCGCAGGCTGCTCTGCGTCTTCTGGAGGAAGGTCCGCCAGTCGCTCTGGTCGACGGCCTGCCCCGCATCCACGACCCCGGACAACCCCCGGGGGTCCATGGTGTACAGGGTGGCGTTGGCCCGGTTGGCCGCCAGCGTCAGCTCGCGCATGTAGACGTACAGGTCCAGATCGGCGGTGACTGCCGGGAGGCGCAGATAGGGATTCTCCGACTCGACCAGGAACCGGGTGGGGTCCGACGCGCGCCCACCCTGGATTCGATCGGCACTCTGACGTCCCGCCACAAACGGGTCCAGGTCGTACCCGCTGCTGACATAGAGCACCACCTTGCGCCGGTCACGAACCTGCTCCAGTTCGCGGAGCAGGCGGTAGGTCGTCTGGAAGGCCACCTGGGCCCGGCGCCGCAGGTCTGCCGCCCCCTGCGAGGTCTCCGGCAGCTGGAAGATTTCAGCGGCCGTAACAGCCGAGCCGCGAACCCGGGAGGCGGCCCCGGCGATGAGCGCACGGTCGTGGGTGCCGCTGATCTCGACGGCCGACGGCCCGGTGGAGATCATGGCGACCAGATCGTCGTCATGCAGAAGCGTCGAGGCCATGGTCTGGATCAGCCGGCGCACATGCGGGGTGTACTCCGCCTCGAAGTGCAGGTCGTCCACGACGATCAGGAACACCCGCCCTCCCTCGGCGCCGGCATTCACCTGGCGCGGCGGGACGATCACGCCCTCCACCACCGGCGCTGCCGGCTGCAGCAGATTGGTGGTGCGGCCGCCGCGGACCAGCGAGAACGACTGAAGGGTTTGCGGCACCCCGTCTTCGAGGACGGTGAACTCGGCCGGCGTGAGGTCGGCCACGAAGCGGCCGTTGGCGTCGCGCGGAATGACGTCTGTTGTCACCAGCGTCGTCGCGGCCCTGAACATGGGCGGCTGCGTCTGGCCGGGTCCGGCGGTCTGGGCGTACCCGACCGCCAGAAGCAGACTGGCCGCACCCCCGAGGGATGCGGCCAGTGTGACCAGATGTCTTGGCAGGATGAGGTTCACGACACCGCGATGGTACATCCGCCTAGAAGGTGGCGCGGAACATCATCTGGACAATCCGCATGAAGCCCGACTGCTGACGGATCTGCCCGAAGCCGGCGCTGCCGACCGCCTGAATCGGGCCAATCACCTTGACCGTGTTGGTCAGGTTGATGATCTCGAGCCGAAGCTGCCCGCTGACGCCGCCGCCCAGCGGCACGTTCTTCGCGATGGCCACGTCCATATTGTTCCGGTGCGGCCCGCGCACGGCATTGTCCGTCCTCGGCGCCGTGCCCAGCGTGAACGCGGACGGGACGGCATAGCCCGCTCCGGTGAGCCACTGGCTCAGAATCCGGTCGTCGCGGTTGCCCGTGGTCACAGGGTCGGTGCCTGTCGCATTCGGCCGCTGCATCCGGGTGAACAGATTGGTGTTGTTGGTGACCGACGACGCCGGAATCAGGAAGCCGCTTTCGATGCCGATGATGGACGACACACTCCAGCCCCCCAGGAGGGCGGCTCCAACACCGCTGGTGACCCAGCGCTTCCCGGACCCGAACGGCAGCTCGACCATGGGCGCCAGCGTCAGCTTGTGCGGCACGTCGATGAGCCCGCGCGCATATTCGGCGTCGAGGTCATACGCGTTCAGCGCCTCCGGCGTATTCGGCTGGAGGAAGTTGGTCTCGCCGAACTGGTTGTCCATCAGCCGGCTGTAGGTGTAGGCCACGCGCCCACCCCACCCACCGCTCATCCGCTTCTCCGCCTTGAAGACCGCCGCGTGATACTGGCTCCGCCCTGCGGTGTGCTGACGCATCAGGACATCGGCGAACTGCGGGAACGGTCGCAGGAGCTGGCGACGCTGCACCGTGGGGCTGGCCACCGAGAAGCCCTGCCCGGCTGGCAGCCCGAAGAACGGATTGGCCACCTGATCAAGCAGTGACGCGCCCAGCGACAGGTAGCGGGGGTCGAGCTGGTTGATGTTGACCACCGCGTCGTTGGAGCCGCCGAGCCCGAGGCTGCGGCCGGTGGCGCCCACATACTCGACGCCCACCGAGAAACTGCTGCCGATCTGGCGCTCCAGGTCGGCCGAGTACTGCTGAATCCAGGGCGCGCCCTTGTCCTGATCAATGAACTCGATCTGGCCGCCGACACCAGTCAAGGCGCCGAGCGTGTTGCCCACCGGCTGCAGGGCCCCGGTCGGAAAGGGGTTGGTCAGGGTGGTCGTCGGAACGAACTGCCCCTGATTGATGAAGGTCTGACGGACAAAGCCAATCTGCCCGTAGTTCACGCCGGCCACCGGCTGGTAATTCCACGGTGCCCAGTAGACGCCATACCCGCTGCGCAGCACCGTCTTCGGGTTGAACGAGTACGCCACGCCCACCCGCGGCGAGAACTTCGCGGCCATCGGGCTGCCCTGGTAGTTCGCCGCCCCATTCTGCCCGGCATAGACGAGTCCGCCGCGAACGGCCTGCCCGTTGACCACCACGTTGCCCAGCGCCCCACCCGGATTCAGACTGCGATCGAAGGCAACGGTGAGCTGATCATCCCGCTCGCGCAGGCCGTCTTCGTGCTCGATGCGCAGTCCGTAGTTCAGCGTGATCTTCTTGTTCAGGCGGAAGTCGTCCTGCACGTACGCCCCGTAGTACTTCACGAAGGCATTCATCGCGCCAGACACCGTGAGCTGGCTCTGATTGCCGGGATCACCTGACGGGTAGCCCAGAAGCAGACTGGCCAGCGCGTTGCCCGAGGTGGCCGTGCCGTTCGCCAGCGGATTCGCCGACGTGTAGAAGCGGTCGAAGCGCAGGTCGCCCGAGCCGCCGGCAAAGGACTGCGTGGCCACACCGAGCAGGCGGAACTCCGCGCCCGCCTTCAGGGTGTGGCGGCCGACCAGCGTCGACGCCGTGCCGTTGATGCCCCACGAGGTCCAGATGCGCGGCGTCGGGTCTACGGCGCCGAACCCTTCGTAGTCCGTCACCGACCCTCGCGGGAACTTGCTGACCTGCTGGGCGTCCAGGAATGTCTGGCTGAAGCCGAGCTGCGAAGGATCGAACTCGATGGTGGTGGAGTCGTCGTCCTGCAGGCGGGAGTAGCCGTAGCGCAGCGTGAGAACCGTCTTGTCTGTGGGCAGCCAGGTGTTGTTCAGTGCCACCAGATGCAGGGTGCGGTCGAGCGTGCCGTCGCGCGGGTCGGCAAACCGGTTCGCCCCCTGCCCCCGTTCCCAGAAGTTCTCGTTCGTTCTGGAGGTCTTGTTCGTGATGTAGAGACCCGAG
>JAKFYA010000130.1 GCA_021731095.1 Acidobacteriota bacterium
GGACGGCGTGGTTTACCGAGTCGCTCCTGACCGAGCTGGCGGTCGCCCTGGTGGTGCGGACACGTCGTCCGTTCTGGCGCAGCCGCCCCGGTCGTGTGCTGCTCATCTCCACGATCGCACTGGCCCTCTTTGCGCTGGTCCTGCCCGTACTGCCGTACGCCGGTCTGTTCGGTTTCGTGCCCCTGCCCCTGCCGCTGACGGGCGCCGTGGTCGGCATCACGCTCGCCTACCTGGGGGCGACCGAGGTGCTCAAGTGGTGGTTCTATCCGAGGCGCCCCCTGCTGTCAGCCGCGCAATAGATCACACCGCATGGATTAGTCCGCAGACCGGCCAGGTCGAGGTCCGGAATCAGGCACGTTCTGGGGTTTCATTCATGGCCCAGATGCTGCATCCTTACCGGTGGACCGCAACCAAGGTCCACGAATCGCACGAGACCCTCGAAGGGAGTTCAGACAATGACCGTCATCCCCGCTCAAATCACCTTCCACGGGATTGACCACTCCGACGCCGTGGAGACCCACATCCGGGAGCGGCTGGCCAAGCTGGAACAGTTCCATGACGGCATCATCGGCTGCCGAGTCCTCATCGACATGCCGCACCGGCATCAACACTCCGGACGCGCCCTCCATGTCCGGATTGAGATTTCGGCGAAGGCCGGCGCCCCGCTCGTGGTCAATTTCGAGCCGAGCTCGGACGAGCCGTCGAAGGACGATGCCATCCACGTGGTGAATCGCGCATTCGAGATTGCGCGCCGTCAGTTGCAGGAACTCGCCCGCACACAGCGCGGCGAAGTGAAGACACACGCCTGATTCCGCCAGGACCGGGTCCGCGTGTTCGCTGCCCGTCTCGGCGGGCAGTGATCACGCGGGCCGGCGCATCCGTCCCGTCACCAGATCACTGACCTTCGCTTCGACACGATCCAGCCGACCGGAGGCATCCAGTCGTTCCCACCTGATGATGCCGGGGTCTTCCCGCACCTGCCGATGAATGACCGCCGCGTCGGCATCCGAGGCATCATCCCGTCGACGCTGCGCCCGCTCCACCATCACCCCTTCAGGCGCATCAAGCCAGAGCCCGACGAACGGCACACCCGCGCTGCGGGCCACACGCTCGATGGCCGACCGCTCCGCGGCTGTTCCAAAGACAGCGTCGACGATGACGCTGTGGCCGGCCTGCAGCGCGAGCTGGGTTCGCGCCGCCATTGTGGCGTAGACGCGCCGCGACACAATCTCGACATAGGCTTCTGGCCCCAGGGGCGTTGTGGCCGACACGCCGTGGAGCTGCTTGCGCACTTCGTCGCTGCGAAGCACCAGAGCCCCAGGGGCGCGCCCGACCTCGGGCGCCAGCCGCCTGGACACCGTGGACTTGCCCACACCCGACCAGCCACCCACGGCGATGAGCGTCGGGCCAGGCATCTGCACGAATGTCTGCGCCAAGGCCAGGTAGGTCCGCGCCGCCTCGTGCAGGTGTGCCCGCCGCTCGGGCGACTGGGCCAGCGAAGCCGCCGTCGCATGGGTCTTCGCACGCACGGCCGCACGGCAGGAGAGAAAGAGCGGCAACAGGGTGAGTCCCTCGAAGTCGAGCGTTTCGGCCAGATAGGTGTTGAGGACGGCATTCGCGTGGGCGGGCAACTGCCGCCAGAGGTCCATCAGGAGGAAGGCCAGGTCGTAGAGCACGTCGATGCACGAGAGGTCGTCGTTGAACTCGATGCCGTCGAACAGGGTCGGCGCATCGTTCAGCAGGACGATGTTCCGCAGGTGCAGGTCTCCGTGACACCGGCGGACCAGCCCATGCTGACGTCGCTCATCGAGCAACACGCCGAAGTGGCGCACCTGCCTGTGGAGTTCGGCCGTCAGGCGACCGCAGGCCGCACTGTCCAGACACTCGGCCCCGAAGCGCTGGAATCCCTCGGCATTGCCGTCAATCACCCATGCCATCGCCGCGCGCCCACCGTGCAACGTGGTCCGTGGCGCCCACTCGTGAGCACGGGCCACTGCGCGCGCCAGCTTCGGCATCAGGTCCAGCGACAGACCATCCCGTGCGGCCAGGCGGTCCAGCAGGCACGCCTCGTCAAAGCGGGACATTTCCACCAGCCACTCGACAGGATCTCCCACCCCGGCGAGCGCAAGGCTCCCATCTGGCTCACGCGTCACCGGCACCACGCCGCGGTACAGCGTGGGCGCGGTGAGACGGTTGATGGCCACCTCCGCCTCACAACAGGCACGGCGGAGTTCGAGCGTGGAGAAATCGAGGTAGTCGTAGCGGACAGCACGCTTGAGCTTCCACGCCCTGTCGCCCGCCAGAAACACCACGGCGGTATGCGTATCAATCCGCTCGACCGGGTGCCCCTGGTGGGTCGCCGGTAACTCCAGCAGCGCGATGACGGCGTCCTGATGATCCATGGCATGAGCCTTCGGCAGGCCATCGGTGACCGACGGGTCACCACGCCACGACTACAGCAAGGACGATACCAGCCTCGTTCAGGCTCAGCTGACCGCCCGTTCGCCGAGGAGTCCGGTCGGACGCGGCGAACGGCGCTTGAGGCCGAACGCCTTAACGGCATTCGCCGAGATATGGGCCATGGCCTCGTCAAGGTTGTCCGTGATGAGTAGCAGATTCAGATCGGGCGCGCTGATGGTGCCCTCGGCCAGCAGGTGCTGCAGCAGCCCCCGCAGGGGCTCCCAGTAGGCTCGGCCAATCAGCACAACCGGAAAACTCTCGATCTTTCTGGTCTGGATGAGGGTGAGGGCCTCGAACAATTCGTCCAGGGTGCCCATGCCGCCAGGCAACGCGATGAAGGCATACGAGTACTTGAACAGCAGCACCTTGCGGACGAAGAAGTGGCGACAGGTCACCCAGGTATCGAGGTAGGGATTGGGCGCCTGCTCGAACGGGAGCTGGATGTTGCATGCCACGCTTCGGCCGCCCGCCTCACGGGCACCGCGGTTGGCGGCCTCCATCAGACCGGGCCCACCGCCGGTCATCACCGTGAAACCCAGCCCCACGACCCGGGCGGCCACGTCCCGTCCCAGCGCGTAATACGGATGCGACTCGCCAAAGCGCGCCGAGCCGAAGATGGTGACGCACGGCCCGACGAAATGCAGGGCTCGAAATCCGACGATGAAGTCCCTCAGGGCACGCAGGACCAGCCAGAGTTCCCGCTTGCGCGAGTGCGGCCCCTCAAGCAGGACGCGGTCGTGCTGTCCTGGATTGCCTGTCTGACCGTCGCTCATCACCCCTCCACCTGTCTGCAGAGTTCCCACCGGTGCGAACTAATCCTCGGGCCGTTGCCCAGGCGACCCACCGTCACACCGAACGCTATCACCGGTCGGCGCCTGTCGCATGGGCGTCCGTGGCGTGTGCCTTGCGTACTCGACAGTGAACACCTGGAGGTGCATCATGACAACCTCAACCATGCACGTGACCGATACGGCGTGCTGTGAACCCTGGACCTCATTCGAACGCATGGGCCGCAGCGTCCAGCAGATGAAGCGCACGTTCGAAGAAGGCAAGGATGGTGCCGAACGGCTGATGGGCCGAACCCGGCAGGAGATGCAGGCCCACCCGATGCGGACGCTGGCCATCGCCGCAGCAGCCGGCACGGCTCTCGGGTGCCTGACAGGCTTCATGCTCGGCTGGCGCTCGTCGAAACCGGAGAAGAGCGAGACATGGTTGCTGGAGATGTAACGGCGTGAGCCTGGTCCGGCGAGGCCTCGCCTGGATGGGCCTCTATGTCGTGATGGCGCTGCTGCCCCTTGGGGTGGCCGCCACCGTCGCGACAGCAGGGGCCCGTTCAGCGTTTCTGGAGTTCGGCGTCGGGCTGGGCTTCATCGCATTTGCTGTGCTCCTCTGGCAGTTTGCGCTCGTGTCCCGCATTCAGGCCTCGGCCCGACCTTTCGGCGCCGATGCCTTGCTCCAGTTTCACCAGCAGGCAGGCCTCCTGGCGACCGTGCTGGTGGTGGCACACACCGTCGTCATGCTGGCACACGGCCTTCCGGTGTGGGTGCTGGACCCGTTTCACGGGAGCCTCGTCACCCGCACAGGCGCCGTGGCCTTCTGGGCCACCCTGCTGATTGGCGTGACCTCGGTCTTTCGCTCGGCCTGCCGGTTGAGCTACGAACGCTGGCAGGCGCTCCACCTGCTACTGGCCATCCTCATCACCGCTGCGTCAGTCAGGCACCTGCTGGCGGCCGGCCACTACAGCCAGACCCCCGCCATGCGCGGTCTGTTGCTGGGCTACACCGCTCTCTTTGCTGCCATGACCCTCCGCTACCGGCTCTGGCGACCGCTGCGTCTGCGACGCCGCCCCTGGGTGGTCGTCTCGAACCGCGAGGCTGGCGGCAGCACGCGCCTGCTCCGCCTGCGGCCCGACGGCCATCGCGGATTTCCCTTCGACGCTGGACAGTTTGCCTGGCTCATCACCGGTCGCTCGCCACTCTGGTCGCAGCAGCACCCGTTGTCGCTGGCCGGCTCAGCCGTGACAGACGACACCGGTGATGTGGAATTCGGCGTGAAGGCGCTCGGCGACTGGTCTGGCCAGGTCGTGCCGGCGCTGGCCGTGGGCGCCCGCGTGTGGGTGGACGGGCCGTTCGGCGCCTTCTCGATCGACCGGTATCCAGACGCCCCGGGCTTCGTCTTCATCGCGGGTGGCATCGGCATCGCACCCATTCGGGGCATGCTGCTGACCATGCAGGCCCGGGGCGACCGACGCTCGGTAGTCCTGCTCCTGGGGGCCCACGACCCTGGTCGCCTGATCTTCGGGCGTGAGCTCGAGACCCTGACGGCGGACCTGTCGCTGACCCTCGTCACCGTCTTCGAAGTGCCGCCCCCTGGCTGGACCGGCGAACAGGGCCATATCACCGAGGCGGTCCTGCGCCGCCACCTTCCAGCCCCTGCTGCAGGTCACCAGGTCTTTGTCTGTGGCCCTGTCCCGATGATGGACGCCATGGAGACGCAGCTCCTCGCCCTCGGGTTCCCGGCCGACTCCGTGAATACGGAGCGGTTCAGCATGGTGTAGACGCAATGCGACATGTCATCGTCACTCGTGTCTCCCTCGGACTGGCCGTGCTGTTTCTGGTCTCAGGGGGCCTCTTCGCACTGGTGGTCACCTCGCGGCGTCAGGTGGTACCCGCTGACAGCCCGGCAGGTGCCGGCGGTGGCGCCGCGGCGTTCACGGACCGATGCGGGAGCTGCCATGACGCAGCAGACCTCGCGCCCGCTGTACGCCACGACCGCGCCCGCATCGACGCGTTCCTGCGTACACACGGAGGGGCGGCCCCCGAAGAGCGCCGCCCCATTCTGGACTACGTGGCCTCGCGCTAGGCGAGACGGACCTCAGGGCCTGGACTGGGCTCCGGGTTCCGAGATGTGCGTGTAGAGCGCCGTCAGACGCTTCTGCGCCACCGCGAGCCGTTCCTCCAGTCCGTCATAGACGAAGGCGTGCCCCGCTTCGACGGCCTGCGTCAGTGGCACCCGCACCTGATCCGCCTCGCGCATCAGCGCCTCGCGTCGCGGCTTGTCCGCAATCTTCTTGATGACAGACTCGGCATCCTTCAACAGGCCGCGCGCATCACGCACGCCCTGCAGCATGGTCCGGCCACGCGCCGGGAATTCCGGGTGCGGTGCGGTCTTGCCCTTGGCATGGCAGCTGGCACACTGCCCTTCGAGGGATTTGGGCGACAACAGGTTTCCGCCAACATCGTCATGGCAGGTCGCGCAGGTCGGGCCACGGCGCTCGCCCTTCTGCAGCAACTGCCAGTGTTTGCTCTTCTGGAATGCCACGAGCTGGCCGGTGTGGCACGTGCCGCAGGTCACCGGCAGGTTGGCCCGATGCACAGGACTTTTCGGGTCCGCCCACGACAGAATGCCCTTGTGTGCCTGAAGCTTGTCAAAGGTCTGCGCGTTACCCCCGTGGCACCGCTCGCATCCGATATTGGCACGCCCGTGGGCTGACATCTCCCAGCGGCTGGCATGGTCCGCCCTCGGCGCACCAGGGTTGGCGAAATGGCAGTCAGCACAGCGGCTCTGCTGGGCACTCGCTCCAGCGGCCACCAGGAGCAGCCCGGCTGCCGCCAGGGCCATCATTGCTGCTCGTCTCATAACCGCCTCCTGATACAGATCACTTGTCGCGCTTCAGCCGGAAGCTCACGGTGACGGTGAGGATGAATCTCTCCGCCTTGCCGTTCAACAGGAGCGGCGAATAGCGCCACTGTCGCACGGCTTCCTTCGCGGCGTTGTCCAAAAGTGGCAACGACCGCAGTACCTGCACGTCCTCAACCCGGCCCTCGCGGTCGACCACCGCCTCAAGGATGACGACACCCTCCACTTGCGCCTGCACGGCCATCTCCGGATAGACCGGATCCACCCGCTTCAGGAGGGCCGGCTGGCTGACCTCGCCACCGACCACGTCGTCCCGTCCATGTGCAGGAGCTGGCCCAGCGAACCCGCGGCCCAGACATCGTTGGGCCCGGATGCCCAGACGTGGTTGAGATCTGCCGCGGGATCCAC
>JAKFYA010000439.1 GCA_021731095.1 Acidobacteriota bacterium
CGCCCAACCCGTGCCCGCTGGCGAAGGGGAGTGGATAGACCAGTCCTCGAACCAGGGACCGCCTGGCGGGCGCCAGCTCCGCATACTCACCACGGCAGGCATGGACCCGGAAGGTCTGGCCACCGAGCAGGGCCGAGACCTCGTCAGCCTGGAGGCCAGCGGCATTGACCACCACTCGGGCCACGATCTGCTCGCGTGGGGTGTCCAACCGAAGGCCACCCGACACCGGGCCGGCTCCGACCAGCGGCGTGGCGGTCAGGATGGTCACGCCCCGGTCCCGGCACAGGGCCGCCAGGGTTGCCACGTAGGCAGCCGCATCCAGGATGCCTGTATCGGGGGAATACAGCGCCCGGACGGCCGCGATGTGGGGCTCCCGGGTTGCGATGAGGGGGCGGTCGACCACTGCCAATCCCCTGACGCCGTTGGCGGTGCCCAGGGCCAGCAAGGCCTCCAGCGCGCCATCTTCCGAGCGGTCGCGAGCCACGACCAGCTTGCCGCATCGGGCATGGGGCACCTGGTACCTGGCGCAGAAGGCATAGAGCCGCTCCGCGCCCTCCACGCACAGGCTGGCCTTCAGGGTATTGCCCGGATAGTACAGACCCGCGTGGATAACCTGGCTATTGTGGGTGCTGGTGGCCATGCCCGGGCGGACGTCCCGCTCCAGCAGGCACACGGAGCGCCCCTGCGTGGCCAGGGCCAGCGCGCTGGCCAGACCCACCACGCCCCCGCCGACCACGACGACGTCGATCTGGGTCATCTGTAACAGTTTGAAGGGAATTCAGGCGAAATGGTACGATAAGGGGTTCACGCGTGCGAGAACCACAGCAACGCAGAGGACTGATTCCTCGATGACCGGCGCCGTCCTGGTGACAGGGGCTGCCGGACGCCTTGCGGCGTTTGTCGCCGAGGCGTTTGCCGATCGCCCGGTGGTGCCGTTGGGCCGCACCGATCTCGACATCACCGACCCGGCGGCTGTCGGCCGGGTGGTGGCCGAGCTCCGGCCGGGCGTCATCGTCAACTGTGCCTCCTACAACAACGTGGACGGCGCCGAGGACGAGCCGGCCGTGGCGCTGCGGATCAACGCCACTGGCGTCCGGAGCCTGGCACGGGCCGCCCAGCAGTGCGGGGCCACGCTGGTGCATTACAGTACCGACTTCGTGTTCAGCGGTGAGGCCAGCGTTCCCTACGACGAAGGGGACGAGCCGGCGCCTCGCAGTGCCTACGCCGCGTCGAAGCTGCTCGGTGAGTGGTATGCCCTCGATGCGCCGCGGGCCTACGTGCTGCGGGTGGAGAGCCTGTTTGGTTGCGGTCCGTCGTGGACGGGCCCGCGCGGGACGCTCGATGCGATGGTGGCCGGGTTGCGGGCCGGGCGGGAACTCCAGGTGTTCACCGACCGGATGGTGTCGCCCAGTTACATGCCGGACGTGGCCAGGGCCACCCGGCATCTGGTGGACAGGCAATCACCCGCCGGGCTGTATCACTGCGTGAACAGTGGGGCGGCGTCCTGGAAACAGGTCGCCGAGGAGGCGGCCAGCGTGCTGGGTGTGGTTCCCCGGCTGCTCGAGCGGACCACCGCCGAGGTGGTGTTGCGGGCGCAGAGACCGACCTATTGCGCGTTGTCGAATCGGAAGCTGGCCATGGCCGGTTGTGAAATGCCGTCGTGGCGTGATGCGCTGCGGCGGTGGATTGAGGGCGCCTCGGCGACCTCCGTATGAACGAGTAGAATCGCACTTTATGAAAAAGCGGGCGATCATCACCGGTATTACCGGCCAGGACGGCTCCTACCTCGCCGAACTGCTCCTTGAACAGGGCTACGACGTCACCGGTGTCATCCGGCGGTCCAGCGCTCCGAACTTCTGGCGCATCCAGCACCTGCTGGACCGGATCACGCTCCGGCCGGGCGATCTGCTCGATCAGTTGTCACTGACGAAGATCATCCAGGAGGTTCGTCCGCACGAGTTCTACAACCTGGCGGCGATGTCCTTCGTGCCGGCCTCGTGGGACCAGCCGATGCTGACCGGCGAGTTCAACTCGCAGGGCGTGACCCGGGTGCTCGAGGCGGTGCGGCAGGTGGACCCGTCGATTCGCATCTACCAGGCCTCGTCGAGCGAGATGTATGGACGCGTCCGTGAAGTGCCGCAGACGGAGCTGACACCGTTCTACCCGCGCAGCCCGTACGGCGTCTCGAAGGTGTTCGGCCACTACATCACCGTCAACTATCGCGAAAGCTACAACATGTTCGCGGTCTCGGGCATTCTCTTCAACCACGAGTCACCGCGGCGCGGCCTGGAGTTCGTGACGAAGAAGGTGACGGACGGTGTCGCGCGGATCAAGCTCGGACTGGCCGACACGCTGGCGCTTGGCAACCTCGACGCCAAGCGCGACTGGGGCTTTGCCGGCGACTACGTCCGGGCCATGTGGCTGATGCTCCAGCAGGACCAGCCGGACGACTACGTCATCGCGACGGGCGTCACCCATACGGTCCAGCAACTGGTTCAGGAGGCGTTTGGCCACGCGGGACTCGACTGGCAGAAGCACGTCAAGACGGACCCGGCGTTCCTGCGGCCCGCCGAGGTCGACCTGCTGATCGGCGATGCGAGCAAGGCCAGGACGGCGCTGGGATGGGAGCCGAAGGTCGATTTCAGGCAGTTGGTGGCCATGATGGTCGACGCGGACGTGGCTCGGCTCTCGCAGGGACGGTGAAATGGGCGTGGACATGAAGGAAAAGATTCGTACCCGACAGGCCAAAGTTGGCGTGATCGGCCTCGGCTATGTCGGACTGCCACTGGCCGTGGAGTTCGCGCGGGCCGGACTGCATGTGACCGGCTTCGACGTGGATGCCACGAAGGTGGCCGAGATCAATGCCGGCCGCAGCTACATCGGTGACGTGCTCACCGAGGACGTGGCGGAGATGGTGAAGGCCGGCACGCTGCGCGCCACCACCGACATGGCGGAACTCGCCGACATGGATGCCATCGACATCTGCGTCCCGACCCCGCTGAACAAGACGCGCGACCCCGACCTGTCGTACGTGGTCAAGTCGGTCGAGGCCGTGAAGGCGCGTCTGCAGAAGGGGCAGCTCGTCATCCTCGAGTCGACGACCTATCCCGGCACCACCGACGAAGTCGTGCAGCCGCTGCTCGAAGAGGGCGGTCTGGTGGCCGGCGAGGATTTCTATCTGGCCTTCTCGCCCGAGCGCGTGGATCCGGGCAACACGTCCTACGGTACGCGGTCGATCCCGAAGGTGGTCGGTGGCGTCAACCCGGTCAGCACCGAGCTGGCCGGAGCGCTCTACGGCACCATCATCGATACGGTCGTGCCTGTCAGTTCGACCCGCGTCGCCGAGATGGTCAAGCTGCTCGAGAACACGTTCCGCGCCGTGAACATCGGGCTGGTGAACGAAATAGCCCTGATGTCCCATCGGATGGACCTCAACGTGTGGGAGATCATCGACGCGGCCAGCACCAAGCCGTTCGGGTTCATGCCCTTCTACCCGGGCCCGGGCCTTGGCGGGCACTGCATCCCGATTGATCCGTTCTACCTCTCGTGGAAGGCGCGGCAGTCCGGCTTCGAGTGCCGCTTCATCGAACTGGCCGGCAACGTCAACGGTTCGATGCCGGAGTTTGTCGTCGAGCGGGTCGGCGAAGCGCTGAACACGGTGAAGAAGGCCATCAACGGGTCGCGGATTCACGTCATGGGCGTCGCCTACAAGAAGGACGTCAATGACATGCGCGAGTCTCCCGCGCTCGACATCATGGAGCTGCTCATCAAGCGCGGCGCCACGGTCACCTACACCGATCCGTTCGTGCCGCATCTGCGACACGCCGATCTGGATCTGCACACGGTGCCGGAAACCGAGGCGGGTCCCGGTGTGGATTGCGCCGTGATCTGCACCAACCACTCGACCTTCGACTACACGTCGATGCCGGGCCGGTTCCCGCTGGTCCTCGATACCCGCAACGCCCTCAAGGGGATCAGCGGCGCCAACATCTTCCGACTCTAGACGCCCGGAGACGGCGCACGTGCGCCGTCTCTGTCACTCTCGTGCCGGCCGGCGGGAGTGGCCGGACTTCGCTGACCGGGAGGCCATCTGATGATCGCCGCCGTCGACGCGCTCAGGCGTCTCCGAGAGGGAAACCAGCGGTTCGTGGCCGGCGTCAGGGGGACGGGTCTCCCGGACGGCGCCACGCGTCGCTCCGAACTGGTGCTCGGTCAGGAGCCCTTCGCGATCATTCTCGGATGCTCGGACTCGCGTGTCCCAGCCGAACTCGTGTTCGACCAGGGGCTGGGCGACCTGTTCGTGATTCGCGTGGCGGGCAACGTGGTGGCCTCATCACAGATTGGCAGCGTCGAGTTCGCCGCCGAGAAGTTCCAGACGCGGCTGGTGGTCGTGCTGGGGCACTCCCACTGTGGCGCCATCGATGCCACCATCGACGCGTTGGAGCACAAGGCCGGCAGCGACTCGCGTGGACTGCGCTCGATTGTCGACCGCGTCCGTCCGTCCGTTGAACCGCTGATGTCCACCGAGCTGGTCCGGAACCGGCGAGAGCTGGCCCGTCAGGCCGTGCGGGCCAACATCCGCGCGTCCGCCAACCAGTTGCGCCATGGCTCGGACATCCTCGAGACCCACATCCAGCACCACGGCCTGCTGGTGGTGGGTGCGAAGTACTCCCTCGATACAGGCGAGGTCGACTTCTTCGACGGCCTCCCGGACTGAGGCGGCCCGACCCGCCGTCTGGCGCAGCCCGGTGCTCAGGGGAGCGTGCGGGGGACGCTGGGCATCACCTGCAGAACCGGGCGCCCCAGCATCACGCCCATCGGTCGGTCATCGCGCTCGTCCCCGCGATCCCGCTTCGGTGTCCAGACCTGATTGACCCGCAGGTCCACACGCCGCCAGAGACGGGGACCCGGCTGCCGCAGCGATACACCGATGGTGGTCCACCGGTTGGGCGAGGCGGTGACGGCCTTGATGACCTGTCCGTCGATTTCCACCTGGACGACAAATGGGCGGTCCCGACGGATGAACTCCGGCGCGTGTACGGGAATGCTGAGGAAGCCGACAACGGGTGGCACCCAGGACACCACGTGCCGCGTCGACCAGCGGTACTTCGTACCGTCCGAGAAGGTCCGCTCGTCATGGAAGCCCCGTTCGACGGGCGTCTGCGGCAGCTGGGCATAACCGGCGGCCGCGCGGCCCACAGGCACCAGCAGCAGGCCGGCGACGACGGCCGCGGCGACCGGCGCCTGCCGGCTGAACCGGTGGCTGCCGCTGCCCTCCGCACAGGCCACGCCGAACAGAACCCAGAAGGGGAGCGCCGCCTCCGGGACCAGCAGCGGATGTCCCGTCAGGCAGGTCAGGAGAAAGCCGGCGCTGGCGGCAAAGAGCCCGGTGACGACGGGACGGGCCGTTGATGACCGCGCCGCGCGCCATCCGGCCATCAGCCCGGCGGCAACAAGCGCGACAAAGGCCAGCCCTCCGATGATGCCGAGCTCGGCGAACTGTTGGGCGAAGTAGTTGTGCGCATTCTCGAACGGATAGACCGCGTGCAGGGCCGGTGGCATGAACTCGGCCGAGCGCGGCAGGTACTGCCCGACGCCCACCCCATACACCGGCGCACTGGCGGTCATGGCGACGCTGGTCTGCAGGAACAGCGTGCGGTACCGGAGCGAGTTGGTGGCGCTGCCCTGCTCGTCAGCGTTGGTGGAGGACGACGCCACGGCGGCGGCAATGCCGACCACCACGGCCACCGTGACACCGATGGGCCTCCTGCTCCGGCCAGTCGCGGGAGGCGGGGCGTCGGCCATGCCCGCCCGGCGCCGTGACAGCAGCAGCACGCCGCCGCCCACGGCCAGTGCGCCAATGGCCGCGCTGCGTGACCCGCACAGCCAGAGCGCGGGCAGCATCAGGATGACGGCCGTCGCCCAGAGCGCCCGTCGTGCGCCCGCCGTCGCCAGTGCGACAGCGGCCAGACCGGCCAGCACGTACTGGGAACCCGCGGCATTCAGGTCCGGGAGGTGGGCGCTGGCGCGGACGCCGTGCAGATAGCGAACAAGGAACCACGCGCCATAGCCCTGTCCGGCCCATTCACGGAGCACCGCGACGACGGTGAGGACCCCGAGGCCGGCCATCATCGTCACCAGCCCACACGTCAGCCACAGCGCCAGCCGTCGTTCGGTTCGCGCCAGCGCCAGCGCCGCCCCCAGCAGCGCCAGCCCTGTCAGTGACTGGAGTGCCGTCCAGGTTTCCGGGTCTGGACTCGAGAACAGGACATGGTCGGAGGGCCACTGTCTGAGCAGGTAGCCAGGCAGGGCCTGCAGCGACACGCCCTGGGCCTGGCCAAGGGTCTGCGCAAGCCAGGACACCGCCACGCAGCCACCGAAGCAGGCGGCCGCCCACACCACGCCACCCGGCAGGCGCGCGGAG
>JAKFYA010000355.1 GCA_021731095.1 Acidobacteriota bacterium
ACCCTGCGCTGACCCTATTTCGGCAATGGTGGCGATGATGCCGGCGACGTGCCCATCGAATTCGGCGGCCGCTACTCGCGCGGCCGTGCGCTTCGATGCGGACAGCCAGAGGAAGGTGCCGCACGCGACCCCGACGGCGCCCAGAATGATGACAAGTGCCAGTCGAGAGCGTCGCGTGCGCATCGGGATGAACTATCGCAGGTTCAGGATCACAGGTCAAAGACCCGGACGCGTCGCTGTCGCGTCTGCGACACCGGACTTCGGCTTGAGGATGACATAGGTCGGCAGGCCCACCGCACCGAAGCGCTGCATCACACCACGTGCAGGCTCTTCGTCCGGCTGCTCAGCCTGGAACTTGATCTTGATGTAGCCCTCGAGTGCGGCCTTCACCGACGCGTCCTCGAAGGTGGTCTTGTCCATCGTCAGACAGTTCTTGCACCACGTGGCCCAGAGGTCGATGAGGACAGGCTTCTGCTCCTGCTTCGCCTTGGCCAGGCCTTCCGCAATCGAGGCATGCCATCCGGCCTTGAGCTTCTCCTCGACCGCCGTGTTCACGGCCGAGGCATCAACGAACCGGTCGGCGAACAGTCCGTACGCCGTGTAGCCGTAGTAGGCCGCCATGCCCAGAATCAGCACGCCGAACCCCTGCTTGACGCGCACCATCCACGCCCCGGGTTTCGGCAGCGCCGCGAAGCCGGCACCGGCCAGCGGCCAGGGCAGCGCCATGCCGACACCCAGCAGGAACGGGAGGGCCAGTGCGGCCGTCGAGCCTTTGGCATACAGGTCGCTGGCCAGCACCACCACCTGAATCACGACGGGCGCCACACAGGCACCCGCCAGCAGCGCCGCGACGGCACCCATGCCGAAGGCGAGCACGAAGCTGCCGCGCTGCGCGCCGCCCATCTGCACCTTGGTGGAGAAGCGGGTGAAGTCGATCATGATGACGTCGAACATCGCCAGCGCGAGCACGACGAAGACCGCAGCAATGCCGACGTTGAACCAGGGCGACGCGTTGATGGTGCCGAACGTACCCGCCGTGAGAATCACCACCAGACCGAGCACGCCGTAGACCACCGCCATCGCGGCACCATAGACCGCACCGAGCACGAAGCCACGCTGGCGGGAACCAGCCTGGGCCCCTGCACCGATGATGGCCAGGTTGATCGGGATCATCGGCAGGACACACGGGGTGAGATTCAGCGCCAGCCCGCCGAGAAACACCAGCAGCAGGATGGCCAGCGGACCGCGACCCTCGAACATGCCCTTCTCGGACACGCCCTGTTCCGCATCCGTCACGAAGCGCAGGAAGTCGGTGACATTGAGGTAGCCGCCGGTGGTCGAGACGACCGTGAAGTCGTCCAGGCCTGCCAGGCTCTGTGCGCCTCCGGCCGGCGGGGCGGCAGCCGTGGCCGGCGCTGCCACTGAGGCGCCGGGAGTGGCCGCGGCGGCACCTGGAGCCTCGCCGGTGCCCCAGCGGATCGCGTCAAACAACGCCTTCCGGTTGGCCGGCACTGGCCCGGCCGCACCGGCCTTCACGGTCCAGGTGACGTTCATGCTGACCGGGGCATAGCAGAGGTGTGCGTCACACGCCTGATAACGCAGGCGGGCCGGAATCTCGATGGGTCCCGTGAGACCTGGCGCAAGAGCGACCTTCACGCCAATGGCGAACTGGTGCTCAAACACGGCCAGCGGCTGCGCCTGCCCTTCCTGCGCGAAGTCGCTGGCGGGAGGAAACACCAGTTCTTCCACCGTCACGCCATCGGGAGGCGTCACCGTCAGTACGGTCGGGATGAGCGACTCGTCCCGCGGCTTGTTCGACTGGGTGTGGAAACCGTCGGGCAGCGTGATCTGCAGCGCCAGCCGGACCGGACCACCAGCGGCCACGCTGTCACGCTCGACAAACGGGACCACGTCGGCCTTCACGCCGCGAAGCTGGGCATGACCGACGAGTCCGGACAGCAGGACCAGTGCGGCCACCGCGCCGAGGCCGGCGCGGCGGAGGGACGCGGCCGGACTGCGCCGACGCAACGAAGGTTTCGGCTGGTGGGCAGTCACGGTTGGCACTTACGAGACGGGCTTGAGCGGAATCACCCGACCTTCAACCACGCCCTGCTCGGTCTGGACGTTGTGGCCCTTGACCGGCGGGAGATCCTGGAACATGAAGTCCCATTTCCACCGCTCGGACGGGTTCGAGGCCTGCAACCAGCTCTTGGCGGCCATCGGGCCGGCAAAGGCCGCCGCCGCGGCGTTCGCGTAAGCACCCGCCAGACTGGCGGCAATGCCGCGGCGCACATCCTCGACCGCGTCGAGGCCGAGCGTGGCACCGAGTGCCAGGCCCACATCCCGCAGAATGCGCCAGTCGTCGTTGGCTTCGCCAGGCGCAGCAAAGACCCGCGAGGCGGGCTGCACATGCCCCTGATCGTTGGTGTAGAGCGCGTCCTTTTCCACCCAGGCGGAGCCGGGCAGCACCAGGTCGGCAGCGGCCGTCAGCGCGCTCGTCACCACGGCCTGCACCACGAGCAGCGGAAGTGTGCCAGAGGCGCGAGCCTCGACCAGCCACGAGAGATCGCCGATGGACCCGTCCGGACCGGGATCGAACACATACACCGCTTTGACGCTGCCAGCGGTGACAGCGGTTCGCAGCGCGGAGAGGTCCGCCGCTCCGTCGTTGCCCTGTCCCACGGCAAAGCCCAGATCGCGGGCACCGTTCACATTCGGCGCGTCCGTCACGGGCACACGGAACTTGGTGCCGGCAGGCTGGGGCTTCTCGCTGCGCGTCCAGGCCACTGAAACGGTACCGGCCCCACCGGCGCCGAACAGCGCGGTCGTGACCTCGCGCAGGACGAAGAGTTCCTCGGTCGAGGCGTGCGCGGAGGCCACAAACCGGAGGGCGTTCGCACCCGCTGCCGGCTGCACCAGCCGCTTGACGGCGAAGAGTGCGTCTGACCAACCGACCGCCTGTTGCACCCCGCCGGCATCACGCAGAAGCGGCGTGCGCAGACGGGTCTCGCCCTCGATCCAGTGATACCCGAACCGGCCTGTGTCGCACATCCAGTAGCCGTTGACGTCGGGGTTGAGCCGCGGTGTCACGCGCACCAGCTTGGAGCCGCGCGCCCACTCGGGCTTCGCCTTCATCCAGACGCTGGTGCTGCAGCCCTTCGAGCAGAGCGTGCAGATGGTGTCGACCACCGAGGGGTTGTCCCACGGACGGCTCTTGAAGCGATAGTCGCGGGTCGTGATGGCGCCGACCGGGCAGACGTCCATCAGGTTGCCGGAGATGAGCGAGTGCACACCCTCTTCCTCGAAGGTCGCAATCTCGCTGCCGTTGCCCCGATCCGCCACGCTGATCTGGGCATCGCCGTCCACTTCGCGCATGAAGCGGATGCAGCGCGTGCACAGGATGCAGCGGTTGCGGTTGAGCATCAGCGTCGGACCGAAATCGATGTCGGCCTTCACGCCTTCGCCGTCAAACACCCGGCGGGGGAAGTCCATCCGGCTGCTGTCCGGCCCGAAGGAATAGGAGAAGTCCTGCAACGGACACTCACCGCCCTTGTCGCACACGGGACAGTCGAGCGGGTGATTCACGAGGAGGAACTCGAAGACGCCTGCGCGCGCTTCGACCACCTCGGGATCCCGCGTCGAGACCACCATGCCGTCCGAGCAGACCGTCGAGCACGAGGTCTGCAGCTTCGGCATCTTCTCGACCTTGACGATGCAGACGCGGCACGAGCCGTCGACGCCAAGTCCGGGGTGATAACAGTAGTACGGCACCGAGATACCGGCCTCGATTGCGGCCTGCAGCACGGTCTTGCCCTTTTCGACCGTGACCGGTGTCCCGTCGATCGTCAGAGTGACGGTGTCCATATCCGGTCGATTCTATCGCAGGCGCGGCGCCGGAGGGCTATTCTTCGAATTCGGCCAGCGCGGCGCCGTCCCGGTTCACCCGGACCGAGCGGACCTGGCCCGAGGCCGGCAGCCGACGCTCGGTGACGGTCTCGCTCACCGGAATCACGACATCCTCCTGCCGCCCGTCGGCATAGACGAGGGTCAGGGTGACAGGCAGGTCGTACAGTTCTGGCTGGCGCTGCTCCAGGCGCACCAGGACTGAGCCGACTTCGATGCTGCTGGTTACCCTCAGCCGCGGGATGCCGGACTCGAACACCCAGCGATCGAAGAACGGCTCCAGCGAGCGTCCGCTCTCGGCCTCGAATGCACGTCGCACATCGTCCGCGCCGATCTTCCTGAACGCGTGGTCGGCATACAGACGGCGAAAACCCCTGAAAAAGGCCTCATCCCCGATAAGACGCCGCAACATGTGCAGGACACTGGCCCCCTTGTTGTAGAGCAGGGCCCGGAACACCTGGCGATCTCCCTTGATCTGGCCGAGTCGGTAGCCGAGGTGGATGGGCCCCTGGTCAGACGCATCCAGCGCCCATCGCCGGAACTGGCGAAGCATCTGCTCGAAGGCCTCCGTCCCATGGAGGCGCTCGGCATACAGGGCCGAGAAATACTGGGCAAATCCTTCGCTGATCCACTGTTCACGGTAGTTCTTCCAGCCAAGGGCCTGACCCCACCACTGGTGGGCCAGCTCATGGGCCAGCACGAACTCCGGAACCCCCCGGAACGAAGCGGGGTCCGGAGCGTAATTCAGGGACGCCCCCGGCGGGGAACTGTGCAGCATGACGAAGTACGCCGGACTGTGCCCACCAGGCTGGTTCTGCTCCACCACGGCCACGCCAAGCGAGGGATACGGGGCGTCTCCCATCACCGCGGCATAGAAGCGCAGGATGTCGGCGGCGCGTGCCCCCATCTCGCGGCCCCGGCCCTGCAGATGGGCCAACGCCTGCACCTCCACGACGACGCTGGTGCGCCCGCCGGGACGGATGCCCGCCGCAAATGGGGCCGCAGGCTCCAGCGGGTCCGTCAAGGAGACCGTGGTTCGGGCTCCCGCACGGAAGCGGGCTATCAGGAGCGACAGATAGCGGGACGGCTGGCTGGCACGGAAGGCATAGATGCGACCTGCCGTACCCGTCGCCGATACGGCAGTTCTGAACCCCGGCTCCGGTTCCCCGGTCGCCACACAGGCATAGCCGTCAGGAACCGTGATGCGCAGCATGGCTGGTGCATAACCGGGAGCGGCCGGCTGGGGATACCAGTAGGACCGGCTGCTCAGCAGGTAATAGCCCTCAGACCGCTCGATGGGCACCTGGTCGATGAGCTGCAACCCCTCCTGGTCGATGGACTGCGTCCGCACCCGGCCGGAATAGGTGAACTGCACTGTCACTTCCGTGCCGCGTTGCAGGGGATACGGCAGATTCACCACCACCGTGTCGCGCCCCCGGACGCGCAGATGCGTCAGCCGGCCAAGTTCGAGGCTCGTCACCCGTGTGACGGTCAGGCCCTCGGCCAGACGCACGCTCAGCGTACCCATCGCCGCCGCCCGCACGCGCAGATGCAGCCGGGCGCGGGCATCGACCGTCGCACGGTCCGGGTTCACCGTCGCGTCGATGTCGTAGTCGAGCACCTCGATGTCGCTCAGCTCGTCTTCGTTGTAGAAGCGGCCGATGGATGCGCGCTTGCTCTGGGACGAGTAGCGGGCGATGTCGCGCCCGCGGGCCCGCTCGAAGAGCGCGACGTCCTCGGCCTCGGACACCGACCGTGCATAGGTCAGCACGCCGCGCCCACGCGTGTGTACTTCGGCAAGCAGGTCGCCCTGGGGCGGGATCAGGTACCAGGTGTCTGGACTCAGGTCGCCAAGGTCGAGGCTGAACGAGCGGGGCGCTTCCTCGGCAAACAGGTCCCTGGCACGCCTGAGCTGACGCGGATCCACGGGCACGGAGGTCAGGGAGGTCGAGGCCGGCCGGGAGGCTTCGTCTTCCGGATTGACCTTGACCAGCGCCGACTCAAAGGGCACGACCAGCTGCGTGTCGCCAGAGAAGAGCTGCACCTGCTGCTGTTCGGCGCTGGGGCGCGGCGTGAAGCGCATCTGTCCCCGGCCAAAGAGCACGAAGGCGGTGATCCCCCGGTCACTGGCCACCTGGAAGACCGTTCCCTCCGCCAGGGTCAGCTCGAGATCCTCGGACGCCAGCACGAAGTTGGACGCCGCGAACTGGTGCTGCTGGTCGACATCCAGTCGGAACAGGCCTTCAACCACCGTCACGACCTGTGCGCCCAGCAGGTGCCATGCGCCAGGCGAGGTGTCGCCGGGTGCCCGGCGCACGTCCAGTCGCAGGGTCACGATGTGCGCCGCCTGGCCGGTCTCCACCATCACTTCGGTCACAAGGCGGAAGCCATCACCGGGCAGGGCTCCGTCCAGAGACGCGCGCTCACGTTCACGCGCGACCACGCGCGTGGTGC
>JAKFYA010000042.1 GCA_021731095.1 Acidobacteriota bacterium
TTACTACGTGAAGGGTCACGTGATGGCGTTCCTGCTGGACGCCCGCCTGCGACGGCTGACGGGCGAACGCGCGTCGCTCGACGAGGTCATGCGCGTCGCCGCCAGCCTCTACGCCGGGGACCGCGGCTTCACGCTGGACGAGTTTCATGCCGTGGCCGAGCGCGTGGCCGGCACGAGCCTGGCGGACTTCTGGGCCCAGGCCGAGGCTGGCACCGGCGAACTCGAGTATGCGGAGGCCCTGGCCCAGCTCGGACTGCGCTTCGCCCAGCCGGCGGAGGGACCCACGCCGGGCGGCTGGCTTGGGGTGACCACGCGGACCGAGGCCGGCCGACTCGTGGTCAGCGGCGTGACCCGCGGAACCCCGGCCTACAAGGCGGGCGTGGACACCGAGGACGAACTGCTCGCCCTCGACGAGTTCAGGATCGTGCCCGACGGACTGACTGACCGCCTGTCCCAGTACCGGCCTGGCGAGCAGGTGTCGCTGCTGGTGGCGCGGCGCGACCACCTGGTGCGGCTGCCCGTCATCCTGGGTGCGCCGCCTGTGGCGCGCTGGCGACTCGAACCTGATCCCGCCGCCACTCCTGCCGTCACCGACGCACGGGGTCGCTGGCTGGGCCTTGGCGCTTCCTGCTAGGCTTAAGCGCGTGAACGACCATCAGTCCCGGGCGACGTCCGCCGTCGCACGACCGCTCCTCGCCGTGGCGCTGGCCTTTGCCGCCGTGTTCGCCGTACGGGCCCAGGCGCCGAATCCGCGCACGGTGGCCTACCTGAAGAGCATCTTCCCGGAGTCGACCACCTACTCGGCCAAGGAAGGCGACCCGCCGCACATCAAGGTGTATGGTCCGCCGGATGCCAAGGGACAACCCACCCTGCTCGGCCTGGCCTTCTGGACGACCGAGATCGAGCCGCTCGAGCGGGGCTACGAGGGCCCGATCAAGATGATGATCGGCATCACTCCGAAGGCAGTGATTGCCGGGCTGATTGTGGTGGAACAGCACGAACCCTTCGGTCCGATCTCGGTGCTGAAGCCCGAGTTCCCGAAGATGTTCAAGGGAAAGAGCGTGCGGGATCCCTTCGTGCTGGGTCAGGATGTGGACGCCATTTCCACGGCGACCATCACCATGACAAGCGCGACGCGGGCCATCAGGAAGAGCGCCCGCCGCGTCGCCGCCCGGTATCTGTCGCCAGACGGCGGCCTGAAATAGACCCCTATTTCACGATTTCGCAGTCGCCGACGTACTGCTCGGGACGCGAGGTGAAGCCGGGCAACTGCACGTCGGTGAATTCGTGCCGTGAGTGCGCGGCCTTGTAGCGACCTGGCTTCGACGGCTTGTCGAACACCGTGGTGATGTAGAGCGGGCCTGCGCCGTCAATGGCAAGCAGGTGCAGGTTCACCCCTGACATCCGGACAATGATGTAGAGCTTGCCGGACAGGCCGCTGACCGCCGCCGTGCCGTCCTGCGTGTCGATATCGTCGTACTGCAGCACCATGTCGGACGTGGTGGTGGCGACCTTCGGGGTGCCGTCCTTTTCCCAGGTGCCGGTGGTCAGTACCGGAAAGGTGCACTTGACGCTCTTGGCTTCAGCCAGCTTCGAGGCCTGCTGCGCACTTGCGATGCCGGACCCGAACGCCAGGGCGAACAGGACGCCCATCGCGCGGGTGTAGGTGATTCTGAACATGCCGGGCTCCCTCGTGATGGCACTACTCTATACCGGCTCGGAGCGGTGCTTGACCGCCTTTCTTGCCCAGTCGATAATCAGCGCCTCGGCTCAGGGCACTCATCAATCATGAAAAGACACTTGGCGGCGGTCGCGCTCGTGCTCGGTTGTACGTTCGTCGTGGCCGGACAGGCCCCGTCGGTCGACCCGAAGCTTCTGGCTCAGATGAAAAGCCTGTTCCCGGCCGCCACAGGATTCTCGGCCAAGGAAGGCGACCCGCGGCACATCAAAGCCTTCACCGGCGGACCGGGTGCGGGCCAGCAGCTCGCCGGGTACATCTTCTTCACCACCGAGGTCGAGCCGCTCGAGCGGGGCTATGACGGCCCCATCAAGCTGCTGGTCGGCATGGACACCCAGGGCGTGCTCGCGGGAGTCGTCGTGGTGGAGCATCACGAGCCGTACGGCAACATCTCCATCGAGCGACCCGAGTTTCCGAAGATGTTCAAGGGCAAGCGCATTCGCGATCCCTTCAAGGTGGGCGTGGATGTCGACGCCGTCAGCCGCGCCACCATCACGATGGTCAGCGCGACGCGCGCCATCAAGAACTCCTCGCGCCGCATTGCCCGCGCCTACCTGACTCCCGAGGCCGTGAAGTAATGCGTCGAGCGCTCTGGCTCCTCGTCCTGGTCCTGCTGGCCGGCGTTCCGCTGCCAGCCCAATCCCAGACACCGGTTCCGGGAGCTGCCAGCGCCCCCGCCGCCGCGACAGCCACGCCCGACAGTGCAACCCCGGCGGCCGCTGCGGCCGACGAGGACGACGGCTGGAACTTCGAGGACGAGGAAGAGAAAGAACCCACCTGGTTCGAGCTCATCGAGCAGCAGTCCCTGGATCTGGGCCTCTTCACAGCGTTCGTGATCCTGGCCATGACCGGCTTCTTCATGAAGAACGAGAAGGTGAAGGTGGTCACCCTGATCGCCTCCGTCATCTTCCTGGGCTTCGGCCGGAGCCAGCTCTACTCGATCACGAACATCTTCTCGATGCTCACGGGCAACCTGCCGCTCTTCAAGCACAGCCTGTTCTGGTACTTCTTCGCCACCTTCACCCTGGGCACCACCGTCATCTGGGGCCGCCTCTACTGCGGACGCGTCTGTGCCTATGGCGCCTTCACCCAGTTGATGGACATGGTGGTGCCGAAGAAGCTCCGCTACACGGTGCCGGTGAAGATCGAGCAGCAGGCGGGCTACATCAAGTTCGGCCTGCTGGCCTTCGTGCTCATCTACTACTTCATCACGCGGGACGTGTACATCTACCGCTACACCGAGCCGTTCTGGATGTTCAGCCGGCAGGGCTCGGTGCTGATGTGGACCCTGCTGGCCGTGTTGCTGGTGGCGACGGTCTTCGTCCGCAATCTCTATTGCCGCTTCCTCTGCCCGGTCGGCGCCTTCCTGGCCGTCATCTCACAGGTCACCACGGTCTTCCGCATCAAGCGGTGGGCCGAGTGCAAGACGTGCAAGATCTGCGAGAAGACCTGCGAGTGGGGCGCCATCCGCGGACCGCAGATCGTGCGCTCCGAGTGCGTCCGGTGTGATGACTGCGAGCGGCTGTACCACGATCAGCAGCGCTGCGTGCACCACATCGTGATTCGCCGGAAGGCTGACGTCCTGGCGAAACAGGCTGCCACACAGGCCGCCCTGCAGGCGTCACAGTCCGTCTGAGGGCGGCGCCAGCAGCGTCAGCGACTCCTTCAGGCCGCTCGAGACCAGCACCTCGTTCCGGTCGCTGACGATCACACCTTCGACCTCGGGCAGTCGCTCGATGAGAGCCAGGCCCTCTCTGGCGCCCAGGACAAACACCCCTTTGGCGAGCGCGTCCGCCAGCACCGCGCGGGCCGTGACCAGCGTCACGCTGCGACAGCCGCGCGCCGGCTGTCCGAACGACAGGTCGAGAATGTGGTGATAGCGGCGTCCGTTCCTGATGAACGCCCGTTCGTAATCGCCAGAGGTGCTGAGCGTGCCGTCCGACAGCTCGATCTGCGCAAACCGCTTGTCGGCCGGACCGCGGGGATCGCGGATGCCAAGCCGCCACGGTCGGTCGCCACGCATGCCACCGACGTAGAGGTCGCCACCTGCCTGAATCATGAAATCCTTCAGACCCCGGCGGCGCAGGATGGCGACCGCGCGGTCCACCGCATAGCCCTTGCCGATGCCGCCCAGATGGACGCGCATGCCTTTCCGTCGGAGAAAGGCCGTCCCGGCCGCCTCATCCACGTCCAGCAGACGGTAGTTGACCAGCGGCAGCCGGGCCCGCACGACCCGCGGATCGGGAATGGAGCTGTCCTGGTCGTGGTCGAACTTCCACAGATCGGTCAGCGCGCCGAAGGTCACATCGAAGGTGCCCCCGGTCCACTCGCTGACCTGCCGCGCAATGCCGAGCACCTCGCGCGTCTCGGCGCTTACCGGCACCGCGTGATCCCCGGCGGCGTCGTTGATGCGATTGACGTCGCTCCCCTCGCGCCAGACGCTGAGGAGGTTCTCGAGGCGCCCGAACTCGGCAAACACTTCCTCAAGAGCGGCGCGGACGGCCGGTTCGTCGGCCGTCCAGACCGTGACCTTCAGCTCGGACCCCATGGCTAGCCTGGCCTCTTCGACCAGGTGCGCCACCGCGGGCGCGGGTGTTGCGGTGGGTGCCGCAGCGGGAACGGACGGTGGCGCCTGACACGCCGGCCCGAGGAGCGCCAGCGTGCAGGCGAGGACGGCACGTCGCAGAGGAAGCCTCCCCATCTCAGGCCCGCGACCGGCACGCCAGCACGAGCGCCCAGAATTCGGAGAAGTCGTTGACCACCACATCAGGCTTGTGGGGATAGCGCTCGGTGCCCGGGAAGATCGTGTGCAGCCACCCTTCATCCCACTGCGCGCCGTTGAAGAACACGCTGGTGACACCCGCCAGCTTGGCGGCCGTCACATCCGTCGTGCTGTCACCCACATACCAGACCTCCGGGCCTGGCGGGAATCCCAGATTGGCCGCGGCCTGCAGCACCTGGTCCGGGTGGGGCTTGCGTCGTGGCGCGTCGTCACCGCAGACCTGGGTGTCGAACAGCTCCGCCCAGCCGGTGCCCTCGATGGCGGCCAGTTCCTGCACGAAGAACTCACGGTCGCGGTTCGTGATGACGCCAACGGCCACGGGCAGGCTGCGCAGCCCGAGCAGCACGTCCCGCACACTCGGCTCGAAGGGCAGCACCACGCCGAAGTGCTTCCGGTAGTGGCGATTGAAGACAGCATGCGCCGTCAGCTTGGCCTCTTCGTCGTGGCCGAAGAGAATCTCGAAGATGTCGGTGCGCGAGATCTTGCGGTCGGCCTTGATCTTCGGATGCAGCATCCGGTGGCTGCGCACGTACTCGACCAGCTTCTGATCGTCCACGGACCGGCTCTCTTCCGGCCGCACCATGCGCGCGGTCAGACCGAGCACGTCCAGTTCGGGCAGGGTCTCGTCCACGGCGCGATACATCGCATCCAGCGTGTCGACCAGGGTGGCATGCCAGTCGAACAGCACCAGCGCCGGCGGATGCGGCATGGCGACCGAGGAGTGCCAGTCCGGCTCGCTGCGTCCGGCAGACGCCGCCGGCAGTGCCTGCCGCTCGGGCCGGACGCGGTCGAGTCGTGCGCGAAAGCTGTCGGCGTCCGCGCCGTCAGACTCACTGACGAGATCAAGCAGCTGATCGAAACTCTCGACCACAGCCTCAGGCGGCCGACGCCAGGGCTCGACGCCCCCGGCAACGAACATGCGCGTGAACCAGACGTCATCCCAGCGGGATCCGTTGAAGAACACCGAGGTGACGCCAGCGTGGTGCGCCGCCGCGACATCGGCCACGCTGTCCCCGACATACCAGGTGCCTCCGCCCGGCTCCACGCCAAGCCGCGCCATCACCTGCAGCAGCACGTCTGGCGCAGGCTTGCGCACCACCTGCTCGTCGCCACAGATGGTGGCGTCGAAGAGCCGTGCCCACCGGCCCTCGTCCACGGACTGCAGTTCGGCGTCGAGAAATTCCCGGCTCCGGTTGGTGGCCACGGCGCATCGGATGCCGAGGGACTTCAGGGCGGACAGATACTCGAAGACACCGGGCTGGATGGGATGCACCTGTCCAAAGCGGAGCCGGTAGCCCTCATCGTAGGCGGCATGGGCCCGTTCGACGGCCTCGCGGTCCGTCCCGAAGATGGCGTTGAAGATGTCGGTGCGGGACACGCGCCGCTCGGCCAGGGTCTTGGGCGGCAGGCGCCGGAAGATGCGCACATAGCGCACCAGCTTGGCGTCGTCCTCCGTGGCACTCTGGCCCTCGGGGGTGAGGCGTCGGACCAGATCGAGATCGTCAAGCCGGTGCAGCAGGTCGTCGACCGCCTCGTACATGGCCTTCAGGGTGTTGACCAGGGTGCCGTGCCAGTCGAACACCAGAAGCTCGGGGCGTGGCAGTCTCGCCGCGCCCGGCATCGCCGCCCACTGCCCTGCCTCGTGCAGCCCCACACCGTCCCCCGTTCCCCGCAGGCACCCTCGGGCCTGTCTTCGCGCCGCCCGCACCGATCGCAGGCGAAGTATAGCCGGGGTGCGCCAGGCGCACCGCCACGGCGATAATGGAAGGATCGTGTCTGACTCCCGGGCCCTGGAGGCCGCGCTCGCCCGGTATTGGGGCTACACCACTTTCC
>JAKFYA010000398.1 GCA_021731095.1 Acidobacteriota bacterium
ATGCCGCTCCGCGCGACCGCCACAGACGAGATGACCGGCCTTGACGTGACCAACCACGGTGAAGAGGCGTATATCCACGCCGAAGGAGCAGGCGCATGAGCGGCACGACTGAACTGGTGATTCTGAAAGCCATCATCCGACCAGACAGGCTGGATCCGGTGCGGAAGGGGCTTGAAGCCGCCGGCGTGACGGGCCTCACCGTGACCGAGGTCCGCGGACACGGCGCGCAGAAGGGTCACACGACGATCTATCGCGGCAAGGAGTACGACGTCACGCTGCTACCGAAGACGTCAGTCGAGGTGATGGTGCAGCGGTCGCTGGTGGACGGCGCCGTCAACGCCATCATGGCCGGTGCCCGAACCGGAGAGATCGGGGATGGCCGCATCTTCATGATTCCGGTCGAGCGCACCTGGCGCATCCGCACGGGCGAATCAGAAGGCTAGCCAGACCGTTCGTACACGCAGATGGGCCCGGCCATCCCTGAGGATGCCCGGGCCCATCCCATTTTCCGCCCCGACTCTAGGTCTTTGTGCTGGCGTCGCCAGCCGTCAGGTACCGTCGCCACCCGCCACAAGCCGTAATGTCATCGGCTCCCGTCAGGCCGACGGGTTCGCAGATGAATCCGCTGACCCACTCTCCACTGTCCAGTTGCACGCGGCCAATGCCGAGTGGCGGCGGAATGGCTGCGACGAAGCTTCCGAACTCAGCCTCAGGCACCGCCCACACCTCCAGCTCGATGCCGCGTCCGACCTGCTCCTCCACCCGCACCAGACCGGGCTTCGGCGGCGTGGTATTCGGCAGCGCGAACAGTCGGTAACAGGGCGCCGTCCGACAGGCCCGCACCAGACGAGCCCCACGCGAGGTCAGCTGGTGGTTGAGCGGCTGTCCGGTGAGATGCGCCCCGACCACAGCCACGCTCACGCACCCCTGCAGCTTCAGCGACTCGGTTCCAGGATCGCCCATCATGCGGGCCGCCAGGCTCAGCAACGCGACGTCAGAGAAGGCAGGTCCGATCAACGAGATGCCGAACGGCACGCCCGTGGGACGCGCCCCGCTCGGCACCGCAACGGCCGCCAGGTCGAGCAGATTGACGAAATTGGTGTAGTAACCCAGATTCGTATTGAGACGAACAGGGTCTGCCGCCACCTCTGCGCGGGTATAGATGGTGCCCGCCGTCGGCAGCAGCAGCACGTCCATCTGACGCCAGACCACTGCGGCCCGCTTGCGCAGGGCCTCGAGCTGTTCGGAGGCCCGGTACGCATCGACGGCGGAATAGCCCGCGCCGGTGGCGATGATGCCGGACACGGTCGGGTCAACGCCTTCGGTCGCCTGCGCCAGGAACCCACCTACAGCCGCAAAGCGCTCGGCGACCCACGGCCCGGCGTACAGCAGTTGAGCCGCGTCCCTGAACGGAGCAAAGTCAATCGTGGTGCGCACGCCGCCGATCGCTTCCAGCCGCGCCGCCGCCCGCTCGAACAGACGGGCGGAATCCTCGTCACCGAAGAAGGTCAGCGCTGCGGGGTCTGGAATGCCAAAGCGGAATGGGCCGGCCAGCCACGGTGCCGCGTCGGCACCCGTCGCCATCTCCCGGGAGTAGGCATCGGCGGGGTCTGCGCCACGCGCCACAGACCAGACCGCTTCGGCGTCTGCAGCCGTAGTGGCAAAGACGGACACGCAGTCCAGCGACCGGCAGGCAGGCACCACACCAGCGGTGCTGAGCAAGCCCTTGGTCGGCTTGAGTCCCACCAGGCCTCCGAAGGCCGCTGGGACCCGTCCCGACCCGGCCGTGTCAGTGCCCAGCGAGAAGGCGCTCAGCCCCTTCACCACGGCCAGCGCTGACCCCGAACTCGACCCTCCGGCGATGTACCGCTCGTCAAAGGCATTCGGACACGCGCCATACGGGGACCTCACGCCCACGAGTCCGGTCGCGAACTGATCCAGGTTGGTCTTGCCGATGACGATGGCTCCGGCATCCACCAGCCGCTGGACCACCGTTGCCGACCGGTCCGGCTGGTAGGCAAACGACGGACAGGCCGCGGTGGTCGGCAGACCTTCCACATCGATGTTGTCCTTCACCGCGAAGGGAATGCCGGCGAGGGGCAGACTCATGTCCATGGTCGAGGCGCGAAGCCGCACCGCGTCGCGGTCTGCCAGCGAAATCCAGATGGGGCGCTCACCCATCTCGTCAATGCGCGCGAAGATGTCATTGACGACAGCCAGCGGGGTCAGAGTGCCAGAGGCGTACGCCCGGCGCAGGCCGGCAATGGTCAGCTCGGCCATCAGGCCTCCACTCGCACGATGGCCAGGCTCTGCCCTGCCGAGACCATGCCGCCCTTGGCACAGTGCAACAGCTCGACCACACCTTCCGCAGGCGCCAGCACCTCGACCTCCATCTTCATGGCTTCGAGAATCAGCAGCCGTTGCCCGGCGGCCACGCGCTGGCCCGGCTCCACGTGAATCTGCCAGACACTGGCCGTCATGGGCGCCCTGACGGCTTCACATCCGTCTGGCACGTCGCCCTGCGGCGCCTCTGGTGGTTCTGGCGGCTCGACGAACTCGGCCTGCCCGGCAGCGGCCCAGCGCTCACGCTCAGCCACGAACGCGGCCTGTTGCGACGCCTTGAACTGCCGGGCGTCTCCCTCGATGGACCTGAGGAACTCGTGATACCCACGCAGGCTGAACTCGGTTGGCTCGATCCTGACGTCAAATTCGCCATGCGGGAAACCGTCACGCATCTCCAGCAATTCGTCCGCGCTGACGGGATAGAACCGGATCTGGTCGAAGAAGCGCAGCAGCCACGGTGACCCAGGCTCAAACGCCTTCGTGGTCCGGTGTGTGTTCCACATCTGCACCGTGCGACCGACGAACTGGTAGCCGCCTGGCCCCTCCATGCCGTACACGCACATGTATGCACCGCCGATGCCGACCGAGTTCTCGGCCGTCCACGTACGGGCGGGGTTGTACTTCGTGGTGACGAGGCGGTGGCGCGGGTCGATCGGCGTGGCGACCGGCGCGCCGAGATAGACGTCACCAAGGCCCAGCACCAGGTAGCTGGCGTTGAAGACGATGTCCCGCACCGCGTCAATCGAGTCCAGTCCATTGATTCGCCGGATGAACTCGGTGTTGCTCGGACACCACGGGGCGTCGGCCCGAACCGACTGCATGTACTTCTGAATCGCGAGCAGGGTGGCCGGGTCCTCCCACGACAGCGGAAGATGCACCACGCGGCTCGGAATCGTCATCGCATCGAGATTCGGCAGCGAGGCTTCGCACGATTCGAGCACCCGTACCAGTTCTTCCCGCGGGAGCCGACGGCTGTCGTAGTGGATCTGGAGGGACCGGATGCCCGGGGTGATGTCGACGATACCCCGCAGCCCCTCCTTCCGCAGGCTCTCTTCCAGCGCGTGGATGCGAAACCTGAGGTTCAGATCCAGCTCATTGGCGCCAGCCTCCACCAGCAGATACCGGTCGCCAGCGGCGCGGTACACTGCGTCGCCACTCCTGTGGAGGACGGCTGGCTCCCGCACATGGGCGGTGGGCAACGACGGGAGGCTACCCAGGTCGGCAATGGCCGTATCCAGGTCGCGCTCCATCCGCGTGGCCTGGGCCTCGGACATCAGCCTGAATCGCACCGAATCACCCGCGCGCAGCTGGCCGATCTTCCAGAGCTCGGCCTGAGCAATCACACCCGGACAGACAAACCCGCCAAGGCTCGGACCATCGGGGCCGAGCAGGATGGGCATGTCACCCGTGAAGTCGATGGCCCCGACCGCATAGGCGTTGTCGTGCAGGTTCGACGGGTGCAGGCCAGCCTCACCGCCGTCCCGACGCGCCCAGGTCGGTCGTGGGCCGACCAGTCGCACGCCCGTGCGATCCGAGTTGTAGTGCACCTTCCACGACGCATCGAAGATGGTCTCGATGTCCCCGTCGGTGAAGAAATCCGGAGCGCCGTGTGGCCCGTAGATGACGCCGATGTCCCAGGCGTGGCCATAGTCCGGCGTCAGTCCCGCTGGCAGGGCGGGCACTGCAGGCACGAGGCCAGACGGCTCGCCCCAGCGGACCAGATCGCCCGTCTGCAGGACACGACCGGCGTGACCGCCGAACTTGCCCAGGATGAACGTGGCCCGGCTGCCGAGATATTCGGGCACATCGAGGCCGCCCCGCACCGCGAGGTACGCCCGCGCCCCCGTCTCGCGTGCCGCCCCCATCCGCAGCTCCGAGCCGGCAGGCACCTCGACCGAGGTCCAGCGCTCAAGCGGCGCACCGTTCAGGCTGGCCCCCATGTCGGCGCCACCAAGGGCAATCACGGTCGCGGCGTGAAAGCGCAGCGTGGGCCCCTGCATGGTGCACTCGAGGCCGGCCGCCGTGTCGGCATTGCCGACCAGGCGGTTCACGAGCCGGAACGCCAGCGCGTCCATCGGACCAGAGGGAGGGACACCGACATGCCAGAAGCCTGTGCGTCCCGGATAGTCCTGGACAGTGGTCTGCATGCCAGGGGTCAGCACTTCGAACCCCTGCGGGGTGTAGGGCACCCGTGTCAGCAGGCTGGTCGGAAAGCCGCCAGCCCGGAACTCCGGGTTCGCAATCACCTGTCGGAGGTAGTCGAGGTTGGTCTCGACACCCGCACAGACCGTCCGCGCCAGCGCATCGGCCAGGCGGTCGAGCGCCTGCTCTCGCGTTTCAGCGCGAACAATGATCTTGGCCAGCATCGGGTCGTAGAATGGCGTGACCTCCGTCCCGGCCGAGACCCAGGTGTCGCACCGGACATCCGCAGGGAAGGAGACATGGGTCAGCACGCCCGTGCTGGGTCGGAACTGATGCGCGGCATCCTCGGCGTAGAGACGCACCTGAATGGACGCTCCGGACGGTGTGACCTTCAGCGTCTCAAGCGGCGGCAGTGTCCCCGCGCCAAGCCGCACCATCCACTCCACGAGGTCGACACCGGTCACTTCCTCGGTGACACCATGTTCGACCTGGAGTCGGGTGTTCACCTCGAGGAAATAGAATTCCTCCCGATCGGAGTCATAGAGGAACTCCACCGTGCCCGCCGAGCGGTACTGGACCGCGCGGGCCAGATGCTCCGCGGTCTCCCACAACCGGCGCCGGACGTCAGGACGGAGTCCAGGTGCTGGCGTCTCCTCCACCACCTTCTGGTTGCGTCGCTGGGCCGAACAGTCGCGCTCGCCCAGCGCCAGTACCCCACCGTGCCCATCGCCGAAGATCTGCACCTCGATGTGCCGGGCCTTGGCGACATACCGCTCCAGGTAGACCCCCGCCTGCCCGAAGTTGGTGGCGCCAAGCCTGGCCACCGCGGCAAAGCCGGCCTCCAGGGCTTCTGGCGTCTCGCACACACGCATGCCGATGCCACCCCCACCGGCGGTGCTCTTGAGAATGACCGGGTAGCCACACCGTTCCGCCTCCGCCAGCGCCTGCGTGGCGTCCTCCAGCAGGCCGGTGCCAGGCAGCAGCGGTGCGCCCTCGCGTTCGGCAATCTCGCGTGCCGTGTGCTTCAGGCCAAGCGCTCGCATCTGCTCCGCCGTGGGCCCGAGGAACACGATGCCCTCCGCCTCGCAGGCTTCCACGAAGCCGGCGTTCTCACTCAGAAACCCATAGCCCGGGTGGATGGCGCCGGCCCCAGTGGCCCGGGCGGCCGCCAGAATTGCCGCCTGGTTCAGGTAGCTCTCGGCCACGGCGGCCGGCCCGAGCAACACCGCCTCGTCAGCCTGCGCCACATGTGGCGCGTGCCGATCGGCCTCCGAGTACACCGCGACCGAGGAAAACCCCTGCGCACGCAGTGTGCGAAGAATGCGACAGGCGATGGCCCCGCGATTGGCCACCAGAACCTTGGAGAACATCACACACCTGCTTCCCAGATGAGCACCCGGACCGGGGTGGGGTTATAGGCATTGCACGGGTTGTTGAGCTGGGGGCAGTTGCTGATGACCGCGAGCACATCACGCTCGGCTCTCAGCTCGACGTACTTGCCCGGACCAGACACGCCGTCCTCGAACGTGAGGCGGCCATCCGGGGTGACCGGCACGTTCATGAAGAAATTGATGTTGTGCCCGATGTCGCGCTTGCCGAGGCCGTGGCCCCACTGCGTCACCGCCATGACGAAGCTCTGACGGCACGCGTGCATGTGCCGCTTCTCGATGGCGTAGCGCACCATGTTGCTCTCGGTGGCGCACGCGCCGCCGAGCGTATCGTGCCGGCCACACGTGTCGGCCACAATCGACAGCAGCACGTCACCTTTGGCCGACATCAGTCGGCTGCCGGTGGTCAGGTAGATGTTGCCCTGCGTCCTGATGGTGTCCTGGGCGGAGTAGCGATTCTCGTAGTCGTGG
>JAKFYA010000319.1 GCA_021731095.1 Acidobacteriota bacterium
CCTACATATACCTCGACAACGAACTGCGCGACCACACCCTGTTCCAAGCCATCTGCCGCACCAACCGGCTCGACGGCGACGACAAGGAATACGGCCACATCGTCGACTTCAAAGAGCTGTTCGGCGAGGTGCAGGAAGCCATCGCCGTCTACAGCTCGGATGAGTTGGACGTCACAGACGGCAGTGACGCCGAGAACAACGTCCACCTCAAGAACTGGCTGGCAGAGGGCAAGAAGGCGCTTGATGAAGCTCGCGAGGCGTTGCGCTACCTGTGTGAGCCGGTCGCCCTGCCGCGCGAGGTGGAGCAGTTCCTGCACTACTTCTGCGGCGACGCCCCCAACCCGAACGCGCTGAACGAGACCGAGACGCTGCGGGTGTCCTTCTACAAGGCCGTGGCGGTCTTCGTGCGGGCCTTCGCCGCCATTGCGCAGGACCTGGCCGAGGCCGGCTACTCCGACGCTGAAGCCGCTGCGCTGCAGAAGGAAGTCGAGTTCTACAGTGAGATTCGCTCCGCCATCAAGAAGCACTCGGGCGAGGAGTTGGACATCAAGCCCTACGAGGCGGATATGCGCCACCTCCTCAACACCTACGTTCAAGCCGATCCGGCCACTGACCTTGGCGAGCTGGGCGAGATGTCGCTGACCGAACTCATCATCGAGACCGGCATCCACGACGCCATCGCCAGAAAGCTCAACGAGAAGGGCAAACTGTCGCGGAATTCCATCGCAGAAGGAATCATCAACAACGTTCGCAAGACCATCATTCGTGACCAGCTCACCGACCCCAGGTTCTACGACCAGATGTCGAAGCTGCTGGGCGACCTCATCAAGCAGAGCCGGGCGGACGCCGCCGCGTACGAGGAGTTTCTCCGGAAGGCCGAAGCCCTGGTGAAGCGGCTGGCCGCGAGACAACCCGATGAGGCTATCCCCGCAGCCCTTCATGGCAAGCGGGAAGCGACGGTGATCTATAACAACCTGGCGCGGATTCTCGCGAAGAGACGCGTGAATCAGGCCGATAGCGTGGCGGAAGCGCCGCCGGAGTATGGCGACGAACGCCTCAGGTTGGCACTCGAGATCGACCGCGTGATGCGCGAGCACGCCCCGGCCGGGTGGAAAGGAGACCAGACGCGGGAAGCGCAGGTCCTGAATGCGCTGTTTCCGCTCCTCGCCCCCAACCGTGAAGCGACGCTTGCGCTGTTCGAGCTCGTCAAGAACCAGCCGGGATATTGATGGCAGCGACGATCCAGCTTGGTGACATCGCTATCGCTGTGACGCGCAAAGACGTCAAGCACGTCCACCTGTCCGTGCACCCCCCGAGCGGTCGCGTCACGTTGGTCGCGCCGATCGGAACCCGCCTCGACGTGGCGCGCGCCTATGCGGCCTCCAAGCTGGGCTGGATCCGGGATCAGCAGGCGAGGCTGCGCGCTCAGGCGCGGGAGACGCCGCGCCACTTCGTCGAAAGAGAAAGTCACCACCTCTGGGGGAGGCGTTACCTCCTTACTGTCAAAGAGGATGACGCGAAGCCCTCCGTGCGACTCGACCATCGCCGAATCACTCTAACCGCTCGGCCCAGCAGCACACGGGCGAAGCGAGATGAGGTCATGCAGAAGTGGCACCGTGCCCTTCTGCATGAAGTAGTGCCTGGGCTGATCCAGAAATGGGAGACGAAGCTCAACGTGAAGGTGACTGGGTATTTCCTGCAGCGGATGAAGACCAAGTGGGGAGGCTGCAATCGTCGGGCATGCAATATCCGCCTCAATACCGAGCTTGTGAAGAAGCCGAAGGATCTCCTGGAGTACGTTGTCGTGCACGAGATGATGCACTTGATCGAGCCGACGCACAGCGAGCGGTTTGTGGCGCTGCTGGATGAGCACTACCCGAGTTGGCGGGAGGCCAGGGCGGAGCTGAATGAACTGCCGCTGGGGGCGGAATTGTGGAAGGGATGAGTCACGCCGAGCAGAGTGAGGGAGAACGCCGCTGACTCTGCTCACCTGCAGGCGCGGAATGGCGGAAGAAGCCATCGATTTCGCCCTTGCCGGCCGACGTTCCTAAGTCCTGTCGGAAACGACCGGCACTTTCGCCCAGTAATAGCGAAAGACCCAAGTGGCTGCCTGGTGTCCCGCAAAGACTTGAATTAGGCACGGTCGATGCTGGGACGGTAGGACTGTCGCGATGGGCGAGCAGTGTGGCAGTCGTGTCCGACGAAGACGTCGGCGGCCAGGTGTCGGCCCTCTGCGCGATGCAACGGGCCACCGAACGGAGTACAGTCACCCCCGGCATCAATAGCCAACGGCCACTGAGGAGGGGCATTGAATGCGCTTGCGGGCTCGCGAAAAATGACTCTGGATCTTCCTGACGACTTCGATGGCGCCGCACGGGATCGACTTGCTAAGACACTTGCTGCGGCGGAACTCAAATGCTCCGAGCCCTTCGCCCTGATAGTTGCTGTGTTTCAAGTGTTCGCCGACGAGCTTATCTTTGCGACGAGTGAGGGAACCGGCCGCACAGCCGCAACCGTTCAAGGGGAAACGAAGACCTTCCTGGATGGGTTGATCAGGTCGGTATATGACGAGTATCCCCGTTCGGTCAGACTCGCTGACTTGGTCTTGCGCCCTGGATTATCGGCGCAGCAATGGTCTACCGTCACGTGGCGGAACTTTCGTGGTTTCAAGTCTCAGGCCTACGAGGAGATTCGGAGGACCCGATTATGGGGAGACCTCCAGCGATGCGTCGTGTCCCTTGGAGAGGTGACCGACACTCCCGGCTCTGACTCGCGGGCGGAGGCTGAAGGGACGGTCCAAGCACAGTCACGACAAGCAACGGCGGGGGATACGCCGAGATCACTGCTCGCGGCGTACCAAGCGGCTTGTCCCGACGTGAAGAATGCTTGGATTTATCGAGCCGCCGGTGTCCACTCACCTGACTTCTATCGCTGGCGCAATGGGGAGGTGCCGCGAGGGTCCCGGTTGGCACAAAGACTCGTGAAGTTCCTGAAGGCAAAGCAGGAGCCAGCTGTTCGCTTTCGTAAACCGCCGGCCTCGAAATAGGTGGCGCGTCGCCAAGCGGCGCGGATCCACGTGACGAACCCGGCTGCGGTCATCGCCTGCCCCTGCGTGCTCGGCGTGGCTCAGCCCGCCGTGCGTACTGCCCCTACCAGCGTGACACCAGTTCTTCGGACGTGGCTCGACATATTCCTGGCCTCGCGGAACGATTTTTCTAGCGGTTTCTACGAGTTCTAGCGACTTTCTCGCTGTTGAAGGCTTGTTGTGGCTTGCCTTAGCGTGTGATCCATGAATCACACTTCATCGCTTATCGACCCTGAATGCGACAGGGTGACAATCCTCACCGCCAGCCATCGACACGAACTCGAGAAGTCATCCTCCATTGACCCGGAGGTAATCACCGAACGGGGCTATCGGTCCGTGACTCAGAGCGACAGGCATGAGCTTGAGGAGATGGGTATCCCTCCGTGGGCGCTCAGGTCCGATGAGGCATTCCCTGGGCTGCTCATTCCGATATGTCGCGTGACCGGTGAACGGCTGTCCCTCCAGTTCAAGCCGGCCAAGCCGATCCTCGTCAAGGGAAAGTCTCTGAAGTACATCTCGGCCCGCGGCGTCAATGTGCTCGACCTGCACCCCCGGAATCGCGCAGGCATCAATGACAGCAACACCCCCCTGTGGATCACGGAAGGTGTGAAGAAGGGCGACGCCCTCACGTCATGTGGCTGTTGCGTTCTAACCCTGACTGGAGTTTTCAACTGGCGCTCGAGTCTCGCTACGCTCGGTGACTGGGAAGACGTGCCGCTAAAGGGGCGCGAGGTCATCATCTGCTTCGACGCTGACGCGAAGTCGAATATGAACGTCGCTCGAGCGATGGTCCGTCTGGGCCGCTGGCTGCGATCGAAAGGCGTGAAGACCGTGCACTACCTCATCGTGCCAAACGAGACAAATGCCGCGCGCACGAAGGGTGTGGACGACTATTTCGCGGCGGGCGGAACACTCGAGACACTGAAAGCAGCCGCCACGACAGTAGAGCCGGACACTGAGGCAGCCGACGATACATTCACCGATGCCCGACTCGCTGAGACGATCGCAGATGAGGTGTTCGCGGACCACTTCGTCTGGTGCAGGGCGCTTGGCTGGTTGCGGTTTACGGGTCAACGCTGGACCAGCGTCACCGACGAGGCCGTTGGCGAGGCCGCACGGAAATACGCGATTAGGCGCTTCAAGTCGGCGGTCGATGTCGGGACGAAGGCCGCAAGGTGCGGCTGGCAGTCTCTGCTTAGCGCGAGCCGGCTACGATCCGTGATCAGTCTGACCAAAGGCATCGTCGAGCGAATTGCGGACGAGTTCGATGCTGATCCCGACGTCCTGAACACGCCGTCTGGAGTTGTTGATCTGCGGACCGGGCGGGTGCAGTGCCACAACCCAGAGCTGCTGCTCACGAAGATGACGAGCGGGTCTTACCGGCCAGGATTTACGCATCCCGACTGGCGTTTGGCGCTCACGGCGCTTCCAGACGAGACTCGAGGCTGGCTCCAGACTCGGCTGGGGCAGGGCATCACGGGTCATCCGACGCCGGACGGCATCATCCCTATTCTTCAAGGCGGTGGCGAGAATGGAAAGTCAGCCATCACGACCGACGGCATTGTGCCGGCCCTCGGCGACTACGCGGCGCCCGTAAGCCCGAAACTGATCGCATCCGTGAAGGACGAGCACTCGACAGAGCGGGCGGATCTGCGCGGCCAGCGACTCCTCATTGCGGAGGAGTTAACCGAGGACCGGGCGTTGAACGTGACGGCGATCAAGCAGATTACGGACGTGAGCATGCTCAAGGCCAGACTGGTGTTTAAGGACAATCTCACGTTTCCCGCGTCGCACAGTCTGTTCGTCACCACCAACTACATCCCCGTTGTGAACGAGACAGATCACGGAACCTGGCGCCGATTGGCGCTCGTCGCGTTCCCGTTTACTTACCGGAAACCGCACGAGGCCTTAACGAATGTGACTGACCGGCGAGGCGACCCGCACTTGAAGGCCCGGCTCCGAGCCGGTGGAGTTCAGCACGACGCAATCGTAACGTGGCTCGTCGAGGGCGCGATCCGCTGGTATGCGTCCGGTTATCCCGCGCTACCGGCAAGCATAGAGGCCCGGACCCGTTCCTGGCGCTCGCGGGCGGATCGTATTCTCGGATTCTGGGACCAAATGCTTCGCGCAGACGAGGACTCGTGCATTCTCACGACGGAGATGCTCTCCATGTTCAACGGATGGATGAGGAGCAACGGGCACCACGAGTGGAGCAAGGAGTCGTTTCATGGACGGTTCAAGGGACATGTAGAGACCGTCCGCCACGACGTAGTTGAGCGTCGCCCCAGGACTCTTCCAGAAGGGATTGCTATATCCAGGCCTCCTGATATTCCGAGTCCGGACCTCCCTGGCCGACCCTGTATTTACCTCGGCGTTCGACTCCGAACACCCGATGACGTCTCGGAGAACACTGAAGAACCCCAAGAGTGGTCAGAGCGGTCAGACCCCTCGGCAACCTGTTCACGAGAGGCTGATTCCATTAGTGTTCTGGAAGGGTCTGCCCAGTCTGACCAGACGTGCTGCCACGGTGCCGAACTGGGTGTCCGATGTCGGCTTTGCCGACAATTGCCCGCCTGCCGGATCCGGGCTATCGAGAAGAAGTCGTGAGTCGAAAAGAGGTGGGCTCAGGCGCTCACTCGGTTGGGTACCCTGCGGTGTCACCCCGGTTACTCAATCTTCAGCAGACGGCGGACTACCTCGGGTGCTCGTACTGGACCGCGAGGGATTGGACGCTGGCGGGGTTGATTCCTGTGGTCGAGCTGCCGCCCTTGCGTACGCGCGAAGGGGAGCGCCCACGGAAGTCACTTCGACGAGTGCTGGTGGACCGGGCCGACCTGGACGCCTTCATCGAAGCCCGGAAGCACCCTGTTCAGCCCCTGGCCGATCGAAGAGAGCCAGCAAGGGCGGGCCAGCAGAAGACCGAAATGCCGGCGTCGCGGCGTTTGGAGGGCTAAGTGTCCCGAAGGACGTCCTCGGTGGCTCTGGTCCGTGGATGGCAGTGCCGTCGTGTGGTAGGCGCGAGGCGCAACCTCCCTCTCGATGAGGCGCAGCACGCGGCACTTAGGGGCGCTCTGCTGACGTCTCCGGCGAGTCCTTTGGCGTGAGCGGACGGAAATAGCCGACAGGCACTGTATGGCGATAGGCTTCGGTGTCGCCGATGCACGGCGAAGAGCATGAACATCAGGGTGTTCCAGACCCAGAAGCTCTGGTGCCCTGGTG